>CAUSOO010000031.1:0-27057 GCA_963533245.1 uncultured Neisseria sp. | reverse complement strand
TCGGTTCCGTACTATCTGTACTGTCTGCGGCTTCGTCGCCTTATCCTGATTTAAATTTAATCCACTATACTTTTCAAAAGCCACATGTCGGAGATTTGTATCCGACAAAACGTTTAGTGTTCCGCTGATTCAAATCATTACGGCGGGATTTGAAATGTCGGATTCAAGAATCCGAACTACTGGATTTCAGACGACCTTTGTCCGACTCGGTTTTCAACATGACCGTCCCCGCCCTTCATTCACCACACTCATAACACCCCATGATAGACCTGCACTGCCATTCCACCGTTTCCGACGGTATGCTCTCCCCCGCCGAAGTCGTGCGCCTTGCGCATCAAAACGGCTGCACGCTGCTGGCGTTGACCGACCACGACCACACCGGCGGCATCGCTGAAGCGCGCGCCGAAGCCGACAAGCTCGGACTGCGTTTCGTCAACGGCGTGGAAATCTCCGTAACTTGGCGCGGGCGTACCATACACGTTGTCGGTTTGGATTTCGACGAACAAGACGAAAACCTGCAAAACCTGTTGGCGCAAGTGCGGCAAGGTCGTCTGAAACGCCTTGAAGCCATCGCCGCCAAGCTCGAAAAGAAAGGCATCGGCGGCGCATACGACGGCGCGCTCGCACTGGCGGCAAACAAAGAAATGGTCAGCCGCACCCATATCGCCGAGTTCCTCATCCGAGCGGGACACGTCAAAAACAAGCAGCAGGCGTTCACCAAATACTTGGGCGACGGCAAATCCTGCGCCGTCCGCCACGAATGGGTGACGCTGGCAGACTGCGTCTCCGCCGTCAACGGCGCGGGCGGCATGGCGGTCATCGCCCACCCCATGCGCTACGATTTGTCCGCCACCGCCAAGCGCAATCTGTTTGAAGAATTTAAAAACCTCGGAGGCGTGGGCATCGAAGTCCACAGCGGCAACTGCTGCAAAAACGACCGCCTCAACTACGCGCTTTTGGCAGAACGCTTCGGTATGCTCGCCAGCGCGGGCAGCGATTTCCACCGCTTAAACGACTTCAGCGGCGGCACACTCGGCGCGTGTCCCGAGCTGCCGGAAAACTGCAAACCAGTTTGGGAGTATTTCAAAAGAGTTTGAGCAAACAAACTTCAAGAAAATATCTAAAATTTGCGTCCAATCATCGTTCTTTTCGTTTAGACGGCAACGTTCTACGTTCCGAACCAAACCGGTCGAACACTTATCTTGCCTCTCTTTTATCTTGATTTCGCCATAAAAAAGGTCGTCTGAAAGCGGGAACAGTGCTTTCAGACGACCTTTTGTGTAGCAATCCTATTAGAACAGGGCTTGCAGAATCAGGTAGCAGGTCACGGACAGGATGGCGGCGGCAGGCAGGGTAATGACCCATGCCAAGCCGATGGGTTTCATCAGCTTCCAGTTGGCGTTGCGGTTGACCAAACCGATGCCGAGTACCGCGCCGACCAAAATATGGGTACTGGATACAGGCAGCCCCATAAAGGAGGCGGCCATCACGACGGCGGCGGCGGAAAGTTCGGCGGTAAAGCCCGAAGCGGGGTGCATTTCCGCCAAGCTGCTGCCGACGGTTTTAATCACTTCTTTACCGACAAACCACAAGCCGACAATCAAGGCGATACCGAATGTCAGCATGGCAATCGGCGGAACGGCATTTTGAGAAGCGATGCTGTTGGTGCGCAATGCGTCCATGATGGCGGCAAACGGGCCGATGGCGTTGGCAATATCGTTCGCGCCGTGGCTGAAGGCGAAGCCGCAGGCGGTAAATACCTGCATCCATGAGAACATTTGAAAGGTGGATTTATCCAAATCTTTGCGCTTCAGGCTTTTGGCGAATACGAACGTACCCATCCACACTGCCGCGCCGATCATGAAGATGGTCAGGAAGCTGTTGACATTACTCATGCCTAAGTGAAGGTTGTTCAACCCTTTGAAAATCAGCATGGCGGCAATCATCATCCCACCGAAAGAGGCGATAAAGGGAACCCAAGAATGAAGGGCTTTATAGGAGTCGACGTTGTTTTTGCGGTTGTCCAAATCGTACAGGCCGCGGTAGTAGTCGCTTTTCAGATCGGTGGGATCAAAATCCGGCTCGTCGTAGATTTGCGCGTCGTGCGCCATTTTGGTGGCGTATTCGACTTTTTCGCTTTCGCTCAAGGCTTCAAAAAACAAGCGGTGCTGTTCTTTGTAAGCCTTTTTTTCTTGTTTGATACCCTTGAGCGTACCTTCCGCCCAAGCGTTGTAATCCAAAACGTTTTTCTTGACTCGGGAAAACAATAAATAGGAAACCGTACCGCCCAAAACGGGCGACAAGACCCAAGACAAGGCGATTTCGCCCAATTTGCTCCATTGAATCAGATCGCCCGCGTTCATATTGTTCATCACCGCCATGCAGACCGCGCTGCCGACGATACCGCCGATAATGGCGTGGGTGGTGGAAACAGGCAGGCCTTTGCGCGAGGCGAACAGAAGCCACAATGCCGCTGCGAGCAGTGCGGACATCATGATAAAGACAAACTGCATGGGCTGAAGGTCGATGCCGTTCAAATCCACAATGCCTTTGCGTATGGTATCGGTCACTTCGCCGCCCGCAATCACCGCGCCGCTGACCTCGAACACCGCCGCAATCAGCAAAGCCTGGGGAATCGTCAGCGTACCGGAGCCGACGCTGGTACCGAAGGAATTGGCGATATCGTTGCCGCCCACGTTAAACGCCATGAAAACGCCGAACATGGTAGCGATAATGAACAATATGGAATGGTTGTAATGGGTATAGCCCAAGCCCCAGTAAATAAAATAGCCGACCATGCCCACCAGCATAGCGGCAAAGACAGCATTAATCAGCTTCAAGTTGGCACTCATCTGAGTTTGAGCCATAGGATCAGCTTCCTTAAGAATTGCGGATGTGTTTCGGACTATTGTAACCTTTTTGCAATCTTTCTTGAAACATTTATTTACCTTCGCCGCGCCAAATACCTGACAAATCGCAAAACCGCGTTAAAATGTTTTTTTACGGCCTAATCCGAACCACAACCCATGAATACCCAACTTTATATCGGCATCATGTCCGGCACCAGCATGGATGGTGCAGATGCCGTGCTTATCCGTATGCAGGGCAATCAATGGCAGGGCGCGCTGGCTCATGCCTTTACCCCATATTCAGACGACCTCCGTCAAGAGCTTCTAAACCTTCAAAATATCGGTGACAACGAATTGCACCGCAGCAATATCCTGTCCCAAACCCTGAGCCGCCTTTACGCGCAAACCGTCCACACCCTCCTCTCAGAACAAAACCTGCCCGCCGAAGCCGTTACCGCCGTCGGCTGCCACGGGCAAACCGTCCGCCACGCCCCCGAACACGGTTACAGCATCCAGCTTGCCGACTTGCCCCTGCTGGCGGAACTGACCGGCATTTTTACCATCGGCGATTTCCGCAGCCGCGATTTAGCTTCGGGCGGACAAGGCGCGCCGCTGGTTCCCGCCTTCCATCAAGCCCTGTTCCAACATCCGCAGGAAACCCGCGTCGTCCTCAATATCGGCGGCATCTCCAACATCAGCGTCTTACCGCCGCAGCAAGCCGCGTTCGGCTTCGATACCGGCCCCGGCAATATGCTGATGGACGCGTGGATGCAGCACAACTGGCAGCAGTCATACGACCGCGACGGGCAACGCGCCGCACAAGGCGCTATCCTGCCTGATTTGCTGAACCGCCTGCTCGACCATCCCTATTTCAGACGAGCCCACCCCAAAAGTACGGGCAGGGAGCTTTTCTCCTTAAACTGGCTTCAAGGTCGTCTGAAAGGCGGCGAAAAGCCCGAAGATGTTTTAAGAACCTTGGTTCGCTACACCGCGCAAACCATCCGCGACGCCGTTGATACAGCCGCCCCCGACACGCGCAATCTCTACGTCTGCGGCGGCGGCATCCGCAATCCGGTTTTGATGCAGGATTTGGCGGACCTGTTCTCCCCCGCTGTCGGATTAAACAGCACCGCAGCGCTCCACCTCGACCCGCAATGGGTCGAAGCCGCCGCTTTTGCCTGGCTCGCCGCGTGCTGGATAAACCGAACGCCCAGCAGCCCGAACCATGCGACCGGCGCAGCCAAAGCCTGCATCTTGGGCGCAGGCCACTACGCCTGATATCCGATTTCAGACGACCCTTCCGATATCGGCTGCCATAGTCGGACAATCCGTCCGCGTCCAAACTCCGCCCCATCAAAAAAGGTCGTCTGAAAAGCGGCAACCCGAGTTTGAAACTTGGTTGAACCGCGTTTTCAGACGACCTTATTACACGTCTCTTTCAATTATTCTTTTTTACCGGCAAGTCCGATGTCTTTCTCTTTATCGCCGACTTTCACTTGCGCCTTACCGGCAATCTCTTCAGCCTTGCTGCCGAAAATGTTCAAACGGTAGCTGCCTTTGTCTTCATTGTTGAGCGTCGCGCGTCCGTTGATTGCCGAACCCGCCCCTGCTGCGGCAATGTTGGCGGCAGCCAAATCGACATTGTAATCAGGCGCCATGCCGCTGATTTTGCCCTGACCTTGTTTTTTCTCGAAATCGATGGTGTACGTCAGACGGCCGCTATTATCGTCGCCGTTAAATGCGATACCGCGGTAGGTATAGCGGCCCAGTTGCGGCAGGTCTTTAAAGGCAATTTCCTTACCTTGCACTTCGCCGACTTTAAATTCATACGCCTGCAAGTCTTTCAGCTTGTTGCCGTCGGCAGGATCGGCTTTCTGCTTGATATATTTGGCAGCGACAGCCGAATTGTCTTGTTTGTAAACCATAAAGTCGCCGCGTTCCAAATCGATGACCTGTCCGTTGACGTTGATTTTGCCGACGTAGTCATAATAGGAAATCTTGTCGCGCTTCAGAAAGGCGGTGTCCAAATTGTCGCCTTTTTTAAGCGTTTGCACCTTATTGTTGGCACTCAGCTGCATCGTGCCGTTTTCGGGAACGCTCTCGAAAACGGTAATGTATTTCACGCCCTTAGCCTTAGGATCAAAGCCTTTGCCTATCGCATCGGACAGCGCGGAAGAGGAGCTGCCGCAGGCGGCAAGCGTAGAAACCAAAGATGCGGCAAGAACCAAGCGGACGGCTTTCATGGTTTTCCTTTCGTTTGAAGTTGTTTGATAACATATTCATATTATCGCACCAACCCTCAATGACGTATGATTTAAATCAATATTCATCATTTCCATTCCGCCGCTTTGCCAGCCTTTGCAGTTTATACCGTCGTCTTTTCATTTTTGTGAAACCGTTACACAGTCCCACCGATTACCAAACAAACCGATACCATGCTGCTGCCGCCATCTGCCTCTACCGTTGAGGTCGTCTGAAAGCCCGCTGCACTCGTTTTCAGACGACCTTTTTCCAACCCTGCTACAATACGCCTTTTATTGTTCACGCCGATTTTGCCATGACCGAGCCGACCTACATCCCGCTGCGCCTGCATACCGAGTTCTCAATTACCGACGGTATGGTGCGGATTAAAAAACTGATTGCCAAAGCGCAGGAATACGGTTTGCCTGCTTTGGGCATCAGCGATTTGATGAACGAATTCGGTTTGGTGAAATTCTATAAAGCCTGCCGCAGCGCGGGGATTAAGCCCGTCGGGGCGGCGGATGTGTGGATAGGCAATCCGAATGCGCCCGACAAGCCGTTCCGCGCCATGCTGATTATCCGCAACGATGCGGGCTATCTGCGCCTGAGCGAGCTTTTGACGGCGGCTTATGTCGGCAAAGACCGCAATGTCCATCATGCGGAACTCAATCCCGAATGGCTGGAAAACGGCGACAACAGCGGCTTGATTTGTTTGAGCGGCGCGCATTACGGCGAAGTGGGCGTGAATCTCTTGAACGGCAATGAAGACGCGGCGCGTGCGGCGGCGTTGAAGTATGCGGCGTGGTTTCCCGATGCGTTTTATCTGGAGCTGCAACGCCTGCCCGAGCGTCCCGAATGGGAGGCTTGCGTTTCGGGCAGCGTGAAGCTGGCGGAGGAGTTGGGTTTGCCGGTGGTGGCGACGCATCCGACGCAGTTTATGAGCCGCGACGATTTCAACGCGCACGAGGCGCGGGTGTGCATCGCGGGCGGCTGGGTACTGACGGACAAGAAACGTCCGCGCGATTTTACGCCGAGCCAGTTTTTCATTCCGCCGGAAACGATGCTGGAGCGTTTCGCCGATTTACCCGAAGCCTTGGAAAACACGGTGGAAATTGCCAAACGCTGCAATATCCATATCACGCTGGGCAAAAACTTCCTGCCCCTGTTCCCGACGCCCGACGGCCTGTCGCTCGACGATTATCTGGTGAAGCTGTCCAACGAGGGTTTGCAGGAACGCATGGTTCAGCTTTATCCCGACGAGGCGGAACGGGCGGCGAAAATGCCGGAATATCAGGAGCGGCTGGATTTTGAGTTGAACATCATCATCCAGATGAAATTCCCCGGCTATTTCCTTATCGTACAAGACTTTATCAACTGGGCGAAAACGCACGGCTGTCCGGTCGGGCCGGGACGAGGTTCGGGCGCGGGTTCGCTGGTGGCGTATTCGCTGAAGATTACCGACCTCGACCCGCTGAAATACGCGCTGCTGTTCGAGCGTTTCTTGAACCCCGAACGCGTTTCCATGCCCGACTTCGACGTGGACTTTTGTCAAAGCAACCGCGGCCGCGTGATTGAGTATGTGCGCGATAAATACGGCGCGCAGGCGGTGAGCCAGATTGTGACCTTCGGCACGATGTCGTCCAAAGCGGTGATCCGCGACGTAGGGCGCGTGTTGGAGCTGCCGTTTACCCTGTGCGACAAACTGTCTAAGCTGATTCCGCTGGAAGCCAACAAACCTTTGGGTTTGGACGATGCAATGAAGGCGGAGCCGCAGATTCAGGAATTGATTGAAGCGGAAGAAGCGGACGAACTGATTACGTTGGCGAAAAAGCTGGAAGATTTGACGCGCGGTCTGGGTATGCACGCGGGCGGCGTGTTGATTGCGCCGGGCAAGATTTCCGATTACAGCCCCGTGTATCAGGCGGACGAATCCGCCTCGCCCGTATCCATGTACGACAAGGGCGACGTGGAAGACGTGGGTTTGGTGAAGTTCGACTTTTTGGGCCTGCGCAACCTGACCATTATCGAAATGGCGCAGAACAACATCAAAAACACCACCGGCGATATTGTCGATGTCGGCAAAATCCCGCTTGACGACCAAGCCGCCTACAAAATCTTCCGCGACGCGAACACCACCGCCGTATTCCAGTTTGAATCGACCGGCATGAAAAAAATGCTGAAAACGGCGCACACCACCAAGTTTGAAGAACTCATCGCCTTCGTATCGCTCTACCGCCCCGGCCCGATGGACAACATCCCCGACTTCGTCGCGCGCATGAAGGGACAGGAATTCCAATACATCCACCCGCTGCTCGAAGGCATCCTCGCGCCGACCTACGGGATTATGGTGTATCAGGAACAAGTGATGCAGGCGGCGCAGATTATCGGCGGCTACTCGCTCGGCGGCGCGGACCTGCTGCGCCGCGCCATGGGTAAGAAAAAGCCCGAAGAAATGGTGAAACACCGCGAAATCTTCGCCGAAGGCGCGGCAAAACAAGGCATTTCGCGCGAAAAATCCGACGAAATCTTCAACTACATGGAAAAATTCGCCGGCTACGGTTTCAACAAATCCCACGCCGCCGCCTACGCCCTGATTTCCTACCAGACCGCATGGCTCAAAGCCCATTATCCCGCCGAATTTATGGCGGCGACCATGTCGTCTGAATTGGACAACACCGACCAGCTCAAGCATTTCTACGATGACTGCCGCGCCAACGGCATCGAGTTCCTGCCGCCCGACATCAACGAATCCGACTACCGCTTCACGCCGTATCCGAACATGAAAATCCGCTACGCACTCGGCGCGATTAAAGGCACGGGCGAAGCCGCCGTCGAATCCATCATCGCCGCGCGGCAAAGCGGCGGCAAGTTTACCGGCCTCTTGGACTTCTGCGAGCGCGTCGGCAAAGAACACATGAACCGCCGCACCCTCGAAGCCCTGATACGCGGCGGCGCGTTCGACAGCATCGAACCCAACCGCGCCATGCTCTTGGCAAATATCGACCTCGCCATGAACAACGCCGACCAAAAAGCCGCCAACGCCAATCAGGGCGGGCTGTTTGACATGATGGAAGACGCCATCGAACCGGTGCAGCTCATCGACGCGCCCATGTGGAGCGAATCGGAAAAACTCGCCGAAGAAAAAACCGTCATCGGCTTTTATCTGTCCGGCCACCCCTTTGGCCCGTATGCCCAAGAAGTCCGCCAAATCGCCCCGACCAAATTAGGCCGTCTGAAACCGCAAGACAGCGTGCGCCTCGCCGGATTCGTTACCGCCGTGCGCACCATGATGGGCAAGCGCGGCAAAATCGCCTTCGTCAGCCTCGAAGATTTGAGCGGGCAGATTGAAATCATAGTCAGCGGCCAGACGCTGGAAAACTGCGCCGACTACCTCAAGTCCGACCAAGTGCTGATTATCGAATCCAAAGTCAGCCGCGACGACTACGGCGGCGGCGACGGGCTGCGCATCATGGCAAACCAAGTCATGACCCTGCAAATGGCGCGCGAACGCTACGCCCGCAGCCTCAGCCTCGCCCTCACCCCCGGCCACGACATCGCCCGCCTCGCCGCCATCCTCACCGCCCACCGCCTGCCCGACACGCCGCACATCCCGCTGCAACTGTCGTACAGCAACGACAAAGCGTCGGGCAAGTTTCAAGTGCCGCCGAAATGGATGGTGACACCAAGCTCCGCGTTATTCGACGAACTGGAAAAACTGCTCGGCAGCAGGGCAGTGCGCGTGAATTGGTAAGGCGCAGGGGGCGTCTGAAACAGCGACGGAAAACTGCCGTTTAAACTGCATCGCCATTAAAATACAAAACCAAACCTTTATTTTCAGACGACGTTTGATAAACCATTCAAAGACGTCGTCTGAAAACGCAAAACCGCACCACATTACAATTAAGTCATCACTCACCACACCACATCATGAACACATACTCCGAAGAACCCGACGGCTTCATCCTGTATGACGAAAGGCCCGATCCCTTCGACAACCGCCGCGCCAGCCGTACGCGCTTTGCGGCAGTAAACCTGCCCATTTTGCTGGGCATCAGCGCAGTGTCCGCACTATTGCTGTGGTTGCCCCAATCATGTCTGCATTACTGCGGCATCAGCCGGCAAATCGGCGGCGTAGTACAAGTCTTTGCCATCGCCCTTTACGGCCTGCTGCACTATCAAAGCACTTGGCTGGAAAAACGCTGCAATGATGCCGGAAAGGGGCATTATCCGGCGATATGGATGTTCAGAATCAGCCTCGTACTTGCCGCCATCAGCCTGATATTGCCGGTATTTACATTGCCTATGGTCGCAGGCGGACTGCTTCAATTCGTCTACGGCATGATATTGCCGTCCAACCCGCTGCCCAATCTGATGGGCTACCCCAAAGCCAACTCGACAGCCCTGCAAATCTGCGCACTCTTAGCGTGTATCACGGCAGTGTTGATGGCTGTCGGATTGTTGCATTGGTTTTAAGTATTTCCCAATAAAGCAAAGGTCGTCTGAAAACCTTATCGAGAAGGTTTCAGACGACCTTTTTCAGTATGGCGGGCTCTAATCCGTCCAACCGCCCACCCCTACTTTCCTAACCCGCGTGCAACACAAATATCGTCGGGCGTTTTTTTAAATTCGGCAGCGTTTTCGATTTCCGCCAAGCGGCAACGGTTTGGCTGATGATTTCCTGCGTCGGTAAAGTCAGGTCGGTTGCGGTACAGAGGCGGGTTTCAGGATGCAGGGTTTCCAGTGCGTCGGCAAGCAGCGCGTCGTTGCGGTAAGGCGTTTCGATGAAAAGCTGGGTTTCATTTTGCTGGCGCGAACGCTGTTCCAAACTCTTCAAAGCGGCGATACGCTCGCTTTTCTCGGACGGCAGATAGCCTTTAAACGCGAAATTCTGCCCGTTCGCCCCTGACGCCATCAATGCCAGCAACAGGCTGGACGGGCCGACCAGCGGACGGACTTCATAGCCGTGTCGGTGCGCCAATGCCACCAAATTCGCGCCGGGATCGGCAACCGCGGGACAACCCGCTTCGCTGAGGATGCCCATGCTGCGCCCTTCCTGCAAAGGTTTCAGAAGTTCGGGCAGGGTTTTCAAGTCGGTGTGTTCGTTGAGGGTTTGCAGGTTCAGCTCGCGGATGGGGGTCGTGATGCCCAAATGTTTCAAATGGGCGCGGGCGGTTTTTTCGGCCTCAACCACGAAATCGGTCAAACCGGTAATCTGCGCCTGTTCGTGCGGCAGCAGACAGGGCGTATCGGGTGCGCCCAAAGGAGTGGGAATCAGGTAAAGAATCGGGGACATGATGGATTTCCTATACGGAAGGTCGTCTGAAACCGTCAAACGGCTGTTTTCAGACGACCTAAATGATTTCTACGCCTTCGTTTTTTAAAAACTCGACCAGTTTGAAGATGGGCAAACCGATAAGCGCGTTCGGGTCGCTGCTGTCTATTCGCTCCAGCAACGCCGCGCCCAAGCCCTCGCTCTTCGCCGCACCCGCGCAGTAAACCGCGTCCGGTTCGCGCGCCAGATAACGCTCAATCTGCCCGTCTGTCAGCGCGCGCATCACGACCGACGTGTTATCGACATGGCGCTGAATGCGTCCCGAAGCAGTATTCAAAAGCACGATTGCGCTGTAAAATTCAATCTTTCTGCCACTCAAATCCCTGAGCATTTGTTGTGCATTTGCGACGTTCATCGGTTTGCCCAACTGGCGGTCATTGCACCACGCCACTTGGTCCGCGCCGATTACCAACGCGGCAGGAAATCGAGCCGCCAGCGAACGCGCCTTCCCTTCCGCCAAACGCAAGGCAGTATCCGCCGCGTTTTCACCCGCAGCAGGCGTTTCGTCGAAATCAGGCGCGGCAGTTTGAAAATCAACGCCCAAACGTTCGAGCTGCGCGCGGCGGAACACCGAACCCGAACCCAATATCAAAGGCAGTTTTGCACTCATATTTTGCTTAAAAATATTGACGTTAGACTGTCGAAATTATATCATACCCCGTTTATGTCAGACCCTAATTTGATTGACCCAGAAGTTTTCGCCTCCGAAAAGCAGACCCTGCAAGGCAGCTTCCTGCTTGAGGAATTGGACGAACGAGTCCGTTCGCACGATTATCCGGCCGACAAACAGACCAAAGTGTCGTTTACGCTGAGCGGCGGACGCGACCGACTGCAGCGTTTGTTTCTCGATTTGAACGTCAAAGCCGATATGCCGCTGATTTGCCAACGATGTATCCGCCCCATGCCGTTTACGCTCGACGAAACCAGCCGTATTGTTTTGTTCGCCAACGAAGAGGACTTGGATGAAGCAATGCTTGCCGACGAAGAGTTGGAAGGCATGCCGATTGAGAAAGAACTCGACGTACGCGGGTTGGTGGAAGACCAAATCCTAATGTCGCTCCCCTTCTCCCCGCGCCACGAAAACTGCGACAATGCCGCGCTGGAACAAGTCAATCAGGACAAACCCAACCCTTTTGCTGTTTTAGCAGGTTTGAAAAGCAGTTAATCAGGACACAGTTTTATTTATCTAGGAGCTTGAAATGGCCGTTCAACAAAACAAAAAATCCCCTTCCAAACGCGGTATGCACCGCTCTCACGACGCTTTGACCGCGCCTTCTCTGTCTGTTGACAGCGTAACCGGCGAAGTACACCGCCCGCACCACATTTCCCCCAACGGTATGTACCGCGGCCGTAAAGTAGTGAAAGCCAAAGGCGAATAATCTTATTCGACTGACTGAAAAAGCCAGAATATTGCCATGCAATGCTGGCTTTTTTACATTACATCCGAACTGCCCGACTCCATGCCTGCCCATACTTCAAAATGCGGCACAAAATCCTTGCAGTTCAAACTGATACACCCCATTGAATCGGGAATCGCCATGAAACAGAAAATCTGGTACACCTACGACGACATCCACCGCGTGATCAAAGCGTTGGCGGAAAAAATCCAAAACTCCGGCGTCAAATACGATGCCATGATCGCCATCGGCGGCGGCGGCTTCATCCCCGCCCGTATGCTGCGCTGCTTTCTGGAAATCCCGATTTACGCCGTAACCACCGCCTATTACGACAGCGACAACGAAGGACAGGTAACGGAAGAAGTCAAAAAAGTCCAATGGCTCGACCCCGTGCCTGACGCGCTGAAAGGCAAGAACGTACTCGTCGTCGATGAAGTCGACGACAGCCGCGTGACCATGGAATTCTGCCTGACCGAGTTGCAAAAAGAAGATTTCGGCACCATCGGCGTTGCCGTCCTGCACGAAAAAATCAAAGCCAAAGTCGGCAAAATCCCCGAAAGCATCCCCTACTTCAGCGGCCTGACCGTAGAAGACTGGTGGATTAACTACCCTTGGGACGCGCTCGACATCGACGAACACAACCGCCTTGCCGCCGAAGGCAAAAAATAAGCCCGCGACGGAGAAGCCCGCCTTCTCCCGAAACGGTAAAAGCGAAATCCGTAGAACACCGACAAAACGAGATTTTGCCTCTTTTCAGCGTATCTTCATAAAACGCATTAGAATGTGGAACGCAACCCTTCAATCCGAAGCCCACGACCACACATACACCCCTTTTCAGACGACCCCGTACCGCGTATCGCAAAAAGGTCGTCTGAAACCGACTGTGAAGCCGAACAAACCCACAGAGGCAGCCGACACCGCCCCTCTTCCGCTTCACAGCACAAACCGGAGAACAACATGATTACATTGGCCGTAGATGCCATGGGCGGCGACTCAGGTCTCGCAGTTACCGTCCCCGGTGCCCTTGCTTTTTTGAAACAGCAGCAAGACGTACACCTCATTATGGTCGGCGACGAATCCGCCGTCCGCCAAGCCCTCTCCGCAGCCAACGCGCCGATGGAGCGCATTACCGTACTCCACGCCTCCGAAGTCGTCGGCATGGACGAAGCCCCGCAGCTTGCCCTGAAAAACAAAAAAGACTCCTCCATGCGCATTGCCATCAACCAAGTCAAAGAAGGCAACGCGCAAGCCGCCGTCTCCGCCGGCAACACCGGCGCGCTCATGGCAACCGCCCGCTTCGTCCTCAAAACCATTCCGGGCATCGACCGCCCCGCCATCGCCAAATTCCTGCCCTCCGACAGCGAACACCTGACCCTTGCCCTCGATTTGGGTGCAAACGTCGACTGCACGCCTGAGCAGCTCGTACAGTTCGCCATCATCGGCAACGAACTCTTCCAAGCCCTCTACCCGCAAAAAGGCAGCCCACGCGTCGGCCTGCTTAACGTCGGCACCGAAGACATCAAAGGCACGGACACCGTCAAACAAACCTTCAAACTGCTCAAAAGCAGCAAACTGAATTTCATCGGCAACATCGAAAGCAACGGCGTACTGTACGGCGAAGCCGACGTGATTGTCGCAGACGGCTTTGTCGGCAACATCATGCTCAAAACCATCGAAGGCGCGGTCAAATTCATGAGCGGAGCCATCCGTCAGGAATTCCAACGCAACCTGTTCAACAAAATGGCCGCCGTCGCCGCCCTCCCTGCCCTGAAAGGCTTGAAAAGCAAACTGGATCCCCGCAAATTCAACGGTGCCATCCTGCTCGGTCTGCGCGGCATCGTCATCAAAAGCCACGGCGGCACAGATGATGTCGGTTTCAGCTACGCCTTAGAAGAAGCCTACCACGAAGCAAAATCCGCCGGCCTGTCGAAAATCGAACAAGGTGTCGCCGAACAATTCGCCGCATTGGAAGCGATTAAGGCAGAACAAGCCGCTCAAGAAGCACAGCAAGCCGAAGAAACCAAAGTTTAAGGCCTATCTGCACAAATCCTCCAAGCGTGTTTGCCACATAGCGAAAGGGTCGTCTGAAATCCGTTTTCAGACGACCCTTTGAGTTTGAATCATTCAAAGTCAATCATGTATAGTGGATTAACTTTAAACCAGTACGGCGTTACCTCACCTTGCCGTACTATAGTGGATTAACTTTAAACCAGTACGGCGTTGCCTCGCCTTGCCGTACTATCTGTACTGTCTGCGGCTTCGTCGCCTTGTCCTGATTTAAATTTAATCCACTATATAGTCAATCAACGTTTAATCAAAACAGCGCGGTCTAGCCCGCCCTAATACCCCATTTTTCTGATAGGCTTCACTTTCTTATCGCAATACTTCAAACCGATACCGGTTTATCCTCTTCTATTTCTTTCCAACTCTGTCAGCAATAACCATTAAATCTTATTATTTTTCAATTAATTATATTAAATTTACGATTTCTTATCGATTTTGTATTGATAATTATTTTTATTAGCGTATAATCAAAACCACTCGGAAGCCGTCCGCTCCGAGCCATTAAACGACAGATTATCCCCTCTTCTTTTTGTCTCATTACCTTCGGAGTGCGCATATACGAGAAATACCGTTCCCATTTATATCAGATACTCAAAACCGAAAAACACAAAACCCGCTATCTCAACAGCGGGTTTTGTGTTTGTTTTGTATGGAGAACGACACAGCCCCCATCAAACTGGAAATCGCAAGAAGCTGCTGACGGAATACCGCTCCCTCCCTGATAACACCCTTCCATCCGTGACTGAAAAGGTCGTCTGAAATGGAAATCTCCAATTTCAGACGACCCCTAGTTAAACATCCAAAAATCAAACCCTGATATAAAACGTCGTCTGAAACCTGATATCCGGTTTTCAGACGACGTTTTGATGCCGTTTATTTCAAACAGACTTACTGCTGCGTGGCAGGCTGGCTAACGGTTTCGCGTTTCAAACCTCCGCCGAGTGCTTTATAGAGGTCGGCGAGGTTCTCGAGACGGGTAAGCTGGTTGGCAAGCAACGCGGTTTCTGCACCATAGCTGCTGCGTTCTGCGTCAAGCAGGTCGAGGGCGTTGGATACGCCGTGTTTGTAGCGCAGATTGATAAGGCGCAGGGAGTCGTTGTAAGCGCGGCTTTGTTTGTTTAGCGCGGCGTAGCTCTTGTCGAGTTGCTCGCGTGCGACCAAGGCGTTGGATACGTCTTGGAAGGCGGCTTGGACGGCAGCTTCGTAAGCGACGATTTGCGCCTCTTTACGCAGCTTGGCCACGTCGAGATTCGCTTTGTTACTACCCCAGTTGAAAATCGGCAGGGTAATGGAAGGTGCGAACGACCAGATGCCTGTACCGCTTTTGAATAGGCCGCTCAACTCGCCGGATGCTGTGCCGACCGATCCGGTCAGGCTGATGGTGGGAAAGAAGGCGGCACGCGCTGCGCCGATGTTGGCATTGGCTTGTTTGAGCGAGTGTTCTGCGGCGCGGATGTCGGGACGGTTCAGCAGGACTTCGGAACTCAAGCCGGCAGGCAGTCGGGTGATTTTGAACTGTTTGCTCAAAGGCAGCGCGGCAGGCAGGTCTTCCGGCAGGGGTTGGTTAATCAGGGTCGCCAAGGCATTGCGGGCTTGTTCGCGGTTTTTGACGGCGTTCGCGTAATCGGCTTTGGCGGATTCAATCAGGGCTTCCTGTTGACGCAAATCGACGGCGGAAATCACGCCTGCTTTGTGGCGCATTTGGGAAAGTTTGTAGGTGGCTTCGCGGGTTTTGAGGACGCGCTGCGCCAATGCCATCGATTCTTGGGCGTACAGTTCGTTGAAATGGGCTTTGGCAACGGCGGCAATCAGGGCAAGGTGGGCGGCATCGCGGTTAGCGGCTACGCTGAAATAACCTTGCAATGCGGCTTGGCTATTGCTGCGGACGCGCCCGAAAAGGTCAAGCTCATAAGCTGCCACACCCAAACCGACACTGTATTCGCTGCGGGTAACGCCGCCGCTCAAGCTGCCTGTCCGCGTACCGGTACCGCTGGCGTTTATGCTCGGCAGCAGGTCGTTGCGGGCAATCATGTATTGTTTGCGGTAGATTTCGGCGTTCAGCGCGGCGGTGCGCAGGTCGGTATTGCGTTCCAACGCGATGTCGATAAGGCGGTGCAGGCGCGGGTCGGCAAAAAAGTCCTGCCAGCCCAAGTCGGCGGCGCGGATGCCGTCGTCGAAGGTGTCGTATTTGAAGGTTTCGGCAACTTCGACCTGCGGTTGTTCGTATTTCGGGATCATGGTACATGCGGACAGCGCGACGGCTGCGGCGACGGTACTCAATACCGTTTTGAATGTCATTTTGTTCATAAGGATTCCTTGGGGTCGTCTGCAACCGTATTTCGGGTTTCAGACGACCTTTTTGCTAGTGCTTGTTGTCCGTATTTTGATCTTCGTGGGAAATCATGCCTGCTTCGGCAGCGTGTTTCACGGCCATTTCATGTTCGTGCGCGCTTTCCTTAAAGAATTTACGCACAACCACATAGAACAAAGGCACAAGGAACACGGACAAAATCGTACCGATCAACATACCCCAGAACACAGTCGTACCGATGGCACGCCGGCTGGCAGAGCTAGCACCGCTGGCGACATACAGCGGAACCACGCCCAAAATGAAGGCAAACGAAGTCATGATAATCGGACGGAAACGCAGGCGTGCGGCTTCCAGCACGGCTTCCAATGCGCTCTTGCCTTGCGCTTGCAGGTCTTTGGCAAACTCGATAATCAAAATCGCGTTTTTCGCACTCAAGCCCATCACGGTTACAAAGCCGACTTGGAAGTAAATATCGTTACTAAACGACGGAACGTTGTCCAACAAGGCTTCAAAAATATTGCGTCCGGTAACACCCAATGCCGCACCGACCAAGCCCAACGGAATCACGAGGATAACCGCCAGCGGGATAGACCAACTTTCATAAAGTGCGGCAAGTACCAAGAACACGGCAGCAATCGCCAAGCCGTACAAAATCAAGGTTTGCGAACCGCCTTTGGCTTCTTCGCGCGACTGTCCGCCCCATTCAAGGCTGTAACCGCCTTCCATTTCGTCCACCATTTTCTGAACCGCAGCCATTGCCTGACCGGATGAAACACCGGTAGCCGGAGAGCCGGAAAGTTCCATAGCGGGATAGCCGTTAAACCGTACGCTTTGTTCCGTACCGTTTTCCCAAGAAACAGTAGCAATGGTAGAAAGCGGGACAGCGACACCTGAGCTGTTGGGCACAGTCAAGTTCAGGATGTCGGACGGCTGCATACGAGCAGAAGCATCAGCCTGCACCATCACGCGTTGCAGACGACCCTGGTTCGGGAAGTCGTTGACATAAGACGAACCCAAAGAGGAAGCCAGGGTCGTGCGGATGTCGGAGAAGGAAATGCCTTGCGCTGCTGCTGCGGCACGGTTAATGTCAATTTTCAATTGCGGAGCGTCTTCCAGACCACCGGCACGGACGGTGTTCGGGTCAAACAGACCGCTTTCGCGCATTTTGCCGATCAATTCATTGCGCTTCGCCAGCAATGCGGCATGACCGGTATTGTTGCGGTCTTGCAGGTTGATGGTCAGCCCTGAGCCGTTACCCAATTCCATAATCGGAGGAGGCGTAAGGGCAAAACCGACCCCGTCTTTGAGTGTACTCATCATCGTACCGTTCAACTTATTGGCGACAGAGGTTGCATCGCTGCCCGGCGTTTTACGCTCTTCCCAGTCCTTAAGCATGGCAAAACCCATTGCCATATTCTGACCGCTGCCTGAGAAACTGAAGCCGGAAACGGTAATGATGTCTTTAATTTCAGGAATGCTTTTCGCCAACTGGGTAACTTGCGCCATTGTCGCATCGGTACGCTCTTTGGTCGCACCCGCAGGCAGTTGTACGCTGACCATGATGAAGCCTTGGTCTTCAGTCGGCAAGAAGGAGGTCGGCAAGCGCATAAACAGGAATACGCCTGCGGCTGCCAGACCGATATAGACAATCATCATACTGAACGTCTTACGCAGCACTTTGACAACCCAGCCCTCGTAGCCATTCGTCCAATTGTCGAATTTTTTATTAAACCAACCGAAAAGCCCCTTCTTCTCTTGATGGTGCCCTTTCGGAATCGGCTTGAGCATGGTGGCGCACAATGCCGGCGTCAGCGTCAGTGCGAGGAATGCGGAGAATGCAATCGATGCCGCCATGGTTAAAGCAAACTGTTTGTAAATATTGCCGGTCGCACCGCTGAACATCGCCAAAGGCACAAATACGGAAATCAGGACGGCGGTAATACCGACCACCGCGCCGGAAATCTGACCCATCGCTTTTTTGGTTGCTGCTTTAGGCGGCAAACCTTCCGTCGCCATAATACGCTCGACGTTTTCAACGACCACAATCGCATCATCGACCACGATACCGATAACCAATACCATCGCAAACATGGTCAATACGTTAATCGACATGCCCATATAAGAGATGAAGGCAAAACCGCCCAACAGCGAAATCGGCACGACAATGGTCGGAATCAGCGTATAGCGGATGTTTTGCAGGAAGAGGAACATCACTACAAACACCAGTAAAACAGCCTCTCCAAGCGTACTCAACACTTTCTCAATCGAAATCTTAACGAATTTTGAAGTGTCGTAAGGCGTTTTCCAGCTCATGCCCTGCGGGAAGTATTTTTTCAAAACCTCCATTTTTTCCTTTACGGCAGTGGCGGTTGCCATAGCATTACCGCTGTTGGACAACATCACCGCCATACCGGTGGTGTTCACACCGTTCAGACGGGTGGAAGAGGAATAGTCTTCCATACCCAAGCTGACTTTTGCCACATCTTTCAGATAAACATTCGAGCCGTCGGTATTGGATACCAAAATGATGTTGCCGAACTCTTCAGCCGTTTTTAATTGTCCTTCCGCAGTAACGGTCGCCGAAATGGTCTGACCTTCAACGGCCGGTAAAGAGCCGATGGAGCCTGCCGAGATTTGGATGTTTTGTGTTGCAAGCGCATTGGTCACCGTAGCAAAAGACAGGTTGTAGTTTTGCAGTTTTTTCGGGTCAACCCAAATGCGCATGGCACGTTGCGCACCAAACAACTGCACCTTACCTACACCGTCGATACGCTGCAATTCAGGAATGATGTTGCGTTGTGCGTAGTCGTTCATTTCCTCGGTGGACTGTACGTCTGACGAGAGCATCACAATCATCAGGAAGTTTTCACGCGCCTTGGATACGGTAACGCCATATTGCTGCACGGCGGCAGGCAGGTTGCTCAATACTTCGGAAAGTTTGTTCTGCACCTCTACCTGCGCCAGATCCTCGTTGGTTTCAGGCGTAAACGTCAAACTTACGCTGCCACTGCCGCTGGAGTCGGCGGAAGTGCTCATGTAGTCCAAACCTTCCACACCGTTCATATTGCGTTCGATAACGGCAAGCACGCTGTCTTCCATTACTTGGGCAGAAGCGCCCGGATAAGTAGCGGTCAGCGTAATAGTCGGTGCAGCGATGGACGGATATTGGGAAACCGGCAAACTCCTAATGCCGATAACACCCAATGCGATAATAAAAATCGCAATGACCCATGCAAAGATGGGGCGGTCGATAAAAAACTTAGCCATTGATGCCTTCCTTATTTAGCTGCGGATGCCGGTTTGGCTTCAGAGGTCGTCTGAACGTCTTTTTTCGCTTCGGAAGCAGCTTTGGGTGCGGCTCCGGCAGCAGATGCGGCAGCCTTTTCGGGAGGTGTCCATTCTTTAGGCGTAACCTTTTTCCCGCCACTCATGGATGCAATGGCGATGCCGTCAACAATGACTTTGTCTCCGTCTTTCAGACCCGCAGTGATCACCCAGTTGGTTCCCTGCTGCTGGGCAACCGTTACCTCGCGCGGCTCCATTTCGCCTTTGGCGTTCACAATCATCACGGTATCTTTCGTACCGCGCGTTACTGCCTGCTGCGGTACGACAAAAGCGTTGTCGGCAGCCACTTGTTCCATCAGGACGCGCACATAAAGACCCGACATCAAAATGTTTTTGTCGTTCGGCACTGACGCGCGCAGCGTGATTTGTCCGGTTGTTTCGTTCACAGACGGATCGGAGAACAGCAAACGGCCTTTGTGCGGATAAACTTCGCCGTTGTCGAACTTGATGCCCACTTCAATCGCGCCGTCCACGCTCGACAATTTGCCCTCGGCAACCTGTTGGCGCAGCTTCATCACTTCGGTCGCGGATTGAGTGATGTTCACATACATAGGATTGGTTTGGCGGATGGTCGCCAGTACGGTTATATCGCCTGCGTTCAGCAACGTACCTTCGGATACTTTGGACTGACCGATGAAACCTGAAATCGGCGCGGTAATGCGCGCCCTGTTCAGATTGATACCGGCAGATTTAATCGCCGCCTGAGCCGCTTTGACGCTTGCTTCGGCAGAACGTTTCGCCGTTACCGCCGCATCGTAGTCCTGTTTACTGATGGCATCGGCGGCAACCAGCGGCTTGTAACGCGCCAAGTCGGCATTGGCTTTGGCAAGGGTCGCCTGCGCGCCTGCCAATTGGGCGCGCGAGCTTTCCAGATCAGCTTGATAGGTGGAACTGTCGATTTGATAAAGCGGCTGTCCGGCGCGGACATAGCTGCCCTCTTGGAACAGGCGTTTTTGGATGATGCCGCCTACTTGGGCGCGGACATCCGCCGTACGCAGCGACTCCAGACGGCCCGGCAGCTCGGTCGTCAGCGCGACGGTTTCAGGATGGACAGTAACGACACCGACCACAGGGGGCGGAGCTTCTTTTTGCGCAGCTGCCTGCTGCCCTTTTCCATCTTTTGCACCTTGCGTCGCATCGGAGCCTTTGTTACACGCTGAAAGAGCCAACGCAGTAGCGGCGGCGATTGCCGCCATGCGCATCACCTTAGAAGCATAAGAAGCCATTACTTTTCCTATCTGTATAATTGTTATGAGGTTTTACCCTATACTTTGTCATCAGAGCCGATTTTTGGTTCCGAAACAACAATAACCTGCCTCAATATCCGGAGCAGGTCGTCTGAAAATTTATTTTATACTTGAGAGCCAATCTCAATTACGAGTGCCATTATACATACATTCTTGCATGGATACAAAGTATTTTTTATAATTCCCAATATTCCACCCAATTGAAATAGGCATCATGCGGAAAACCAAAACCGAAGCCCTTAAAACCAAAGAACATCTCATGCTCGCCGCGCTGGAAACCTTCTACCAAAAAGGCATCGCGCGCACTTCGCTCAACGAAATCGCCCAGGCCGCCGGCGTGACGCGCGGCGCGTTGTACTGGCATTTCAAAAACAAAGAAGACTTGTTCGACGCCCTCTTCCAGCGCATTTGCGACGACATCGAAAACTGTATGCATCAGGACGCGGCCGATAGCGATGAACAAGAATGGTCGCTTTTCCGCCGCACCTTGATGCACTTTTTCACGCGCCTGCAAACCAACGACATCCACTATAAATTCCACAGCATCCTGTTTTTAAAATGCGAACACACCGAGCAGAACGCCGCCGTCATCGACATTGCGGATAAACATCAAGCGATTTGGCGCGAGAAAATTACCGAAGTCCTGACCAAATCCATCGCACAACATGCCTTATCCGAAGATTTGGATACCGACATGGCGGTCATCTTCATCAAATCGATGCTGGACGGTCTGATTTGGCGTTGGCTCTCGTCCGACAAAAGTTTCGACCTTGCCCAAACCGCACCGCGCATGATTGACATCCTCTTGGACAATCTGAAAAACCACCCGCAACTGCGTAAGCAAAAATAACGGACTGCATACAAAAAGGTCGTCTGAAAACAAGCATCACACGTTTTCAGACGACCCGTTCCTTGTTTCAACAGGCGTTATATATTATGAATCAACCTGATAGACAAACAACGTCCGAACAATCCCTGCTTAACAAAAACGTCGTCTGAAACCCTTTTTCAAGTTTTCAGACGACGTTTTCTTATTTTCCTATCAACGCGTTACTGGTTTATATTTAATCCGTTTCGGTTTCGCGCCCTCTTCGCCCAAACGGCGTTTCTTATCGGCTTCGTATTCCTGATAGTTGCCGTCGAAGAACACCCATTTCGAATCGCCTTCGCAAGCCAAGATATGCGTGGCGATGCGGTCGAGGAACCAGCGGTCGTGCGAAATGACCATTACGCTGCCGGCAAATTCCAGCAATGCGTCTTCCAGCGCGCGCAGGGTTTCTACGTCGAGGTCGTTGGACGGTTCGTCCAGCAGCAACACATTGCCGCCGC
This sequence comes from uncultured Neisseria sp., assembly GCA_963533245.1. GTDB lineage: Bacteria > Pseudomonadota > Gammaproteobacteria > Burkholderiales > Neisseriaceae > Neisseria. The sequence goes on along the minus strand of CAUSOO010000031.1, from coordinate 4,942 downwards.
TCAACAAGGTTTTTGCCAAGTGCAAACGTCCGCGTTCGCCGCCGGAAAGCTGCCCCGCGATTTTGCTTTGGTCGCTGCCTTTGAAGTTGAAGCGTCCCAAATATTGGCGGGCGGGGATTTCAAACTGTCCGACCTGCAAAATATCGCGGCCTTCGGCGATGTTGTCGAACACGGTTTTGTCGTTTTGCAAACCTTCGCGGCTTTGGTCGATCAGGCTCATTTTCACGGTTTGCCCGATTTTCACTTCGCCGGAATCGGGCTGCTCTTTGCCCGCAATCATTTTGAACAGCGTCGATTTACCCGCGCCGTTCGGGCCGATGATGCCGACAATCGCGCCCGCAGGCACTTTGAAGCTCAAATCGTCAATCAGCACTTTATCGCCAAACGATTTGGAAACATTCACAAATTCAATCACTTCGTTACCCAAACGCTCGGCAACGGGAATGAAGATTTCCTGCGTTTCATTGCGTTTTTGGTATTCGTAGTTGCTCATTTCCTCAAAACGCGCCAGACGCGCTTTGGACTTGGCTTGGCGGCCTTTGGCATTTTGGCGCACCCATTCCAATTCCTGCTTCATCGCTTTCACGCGCGCGGCTTCGGATTTTGCCTCGTTTTCCAAGCGTTTTTCTTTCTGCTCCAACCAAGACGAGTAATTGCCTTTCCACGGAATACCGTGGCCGCGGTCGAGTTCCAAAATCCATTCGGCGGCATTGTCGAGGAAGTAGCGGTCGTGCGTTACCGCAACGACTGTACCGGGGAAGCGCACCAAGAATTGCTCCAGCCATTCCACCGATTCCGCATCCAAGTGGTTGGTCGGCTCGTCCAGCAGCAGCATATCGGGCTTGCTCAGCAAGAGTTTGCACAAAGCGACGCGGCGTTTTTCACCGCCGGACAGATTGCCGATTTTGGCATCCCATTCCGGCAGGCGCAGCGCATCGGCGGCGATTTCCAATTCATGTTCCGCACCGCCGCCCGTGGACGAACCTGCCGCAATAATCGCTTCCAAGCGGCCCTGTTCTTCCGCCAGCGCGTCAAAATCCGCATCGGGATTGGCGTACTCGGCATACACTTCTTCCAAACGTTTCTGCGCCGCAGCCACTTCGCCCAAACCGCTTTCCACTTCCTCGCGCACGGTTTTCTCAGGATCAAGCTCCGGCTCTTGCGGCAGATAGCCGATTTTGATGCCGCCCATCGGCACGGCTTCGCCCTCAAATTCCTTATCCACACCCGCCATAATCCGCAGCACGGTGGACTTGCCCGCGCCGTTCAAACCGAGCAGGCCGATTTTCGCGCCGGGGAAGAAGGAAAGGGAAATATCTTTAATGATGGTTTTCTGCGGCGGCACAACCTTGCTCACGCGCAGCATGGAATAGACGTATTGTTGGGACATGGTTTTCTCAATTCGGTCAAACAAATTTCAGACGACCCATTTTAACCGATTGCACCGATTGTTGCTTGCACGGATGATATTTAGAAGGGAAATAGATGGAATGGATTGATTTGTTCGGATTTGGAAGAAGGTCGTCTGAAATAATGGTTTCAGACGACCTTTCTTCATTCTTCACAGGAATATCCCAAATCCCCGCGCAGACCTACCCTTCAGCCTGCCGCCTGTTTTTTCCACTCGACACGCTTTGCCAAATCGGTATTGAAATGTGCGCCGATGTTTTGCCGCCTTGCGTATGCGGCTTGGGCGACGGCGAGGCTGCATTCGATCAGGTTGCGGTTTTCGTATTCGGACGCGGTGTGCGGCTCGGCTTGGTTTTGCTTCCAAAGCCGCAGTTGGGCGATGGCGCGGCGCAGGCCGGTATCGGTGCGGAGGATGCCCAGATGGCGTTGGTTGAAGGCTTGCAGGACGGGGCGGCTGAATGTGTTTTGGAGGTCGTCTGAAAAGATGCCTGCTTCGGCGGAGGGGTTTTCAGACGACCTTTTGGACGGTACGGTTTGGAACGCTTGTCCGTCCGCGATGGTTTGGGCGGCAAGTCTGGTGGTAACGACGCATTCGAGCAGGGAGTTGCTGGCGAGGCGGTTGGCTCCGTGCAGCCCTGTGCAGGCGGTTTCGCCTAAGGCGTAGAGCTGCGGCAGGGAGGTTCTGCCGCAGGGGTCGGTTTGGATGCCGCCGCAGGTATAGTGTTGCACGGGGCGGACGGGGATGGCTTGGCGCGTGATGTCCAAGCCGCATTGGGACAGGCAGTGCCGATGGATGGAAGGGAAATGCCGGCGGACGAACGCTGCGGGTTGATGGCTGATGTCAAGCGAGACGAAGTCTTGCGTTTGTTTGGCAATTTCGGCGGCGATGGCGCGGGCAACGATGTCGCGCGGCGCGAGTTCGGCGCGGCGGTCGTAATGCGGCATAAACCGTTCGCCCGATTGGTTGGTCAGGATGCCGCCTTCGCCGCGCACGGCTTCGGAAATCAGGAAGGTGCGGCCGTTTTCAGACGACCTTGCCAAGCCTGTGGGGTGGAATTGGATAAATTCGAGGTTTTCGACTGCGCAGCCTGCGCGTATCGCCATGGCGATGGCGTCGCCCGTGCATTCGGGCGGCGTGGTGGTGGCGGCGTAAATCTGTCCCAAGCCGCCGCCTGCGAGTACGGTATGGCGGGCGCGGATGCGGTAGGTTCCTTGCGTTTGGCGGTCGAGGACGGTCAGTCCGCACGCTGCGCCTGATTCGGTTTGGATGTCCAACGCCATCTGCCGCTCGCAAACGCGGATGTTCGGGCGGCGGCGTATTTGGACAATCAGGCTCTGCATGACGGCTTCGCCCGTGTAGTCGGCGACGTGGGCGATTCGGCGGCAGGTATGCCCGCCTTCGCGCGTCAGGTGCAGGTCGTTATTATTTTGGTCGAACGCCACGCCCTGCGCCAGCAACCATTCGATTGCCGGTTTGCCCTGCGACAGGATGGTGCGGACGGCGGCTTCGTTGCACAAACCCGCGCCCGCTTCCAAGGTATCGGCAACGTGTTTTTCGATGTCGTCCTCTCCCGACCACGCCGCCGCAATCCCGCCTTGTGCATGACGGCTGGCGGTATCGTCCAGCCGGTTTTTGCACAAAATGACGATGCGGAACGATTCAGGCAGCGACAGGGCGAGCGTCAGTGCCGCCAGCCCGTTTCCTGCAATCAATACGTCGCAATCGGTTTGCATGGTGTTGTCCTTGTTTGAGGGGTCGTCTGAAACGGCAATATGAACGGCAAATCAGGCGGGCCCCATGCCGTTGAACACATCTTTTTTCTTCAGTCCTGCCGCGAAGTCGAGCATACGCTGCAAGGGCAGTTTGGCGGCTTCGCCCAGCTTCCTGTCCAACAGGATTTCGTTGTGTCCGCTTGTCAGGGCGTATTTGATGCCGCCCAGCGAATTCATCGCCATCCACGGGCAGAACGCGCAGCTTTTGCAGCTTCCGCCGTTGCCCGCCGTCGGGGCGGCGATAAATTCTTTGTCGGGCGCCTGCTTTTGCATTTCGTGCAGGATGCCCAAGTCGGTCGCCACGATGAATTTTTTTTCAGGGCGCGATACGGCGGCTTTGAGCAGTTTGCTGGTCGAGCCGACCACGTCGCCCAATTCAATAACGCTTTGCGGCGATTCGGGATGAACCAGCACCACTGCGTCGGGGTGTTCCGCCTTCAACGCCGCCAATTCCTGCCCTTTAAATTCGTTATGGACGATGCACGAACCCTGCCACAGCAGCATATCCGCGCCCGTTTCGCGGCGGATGTAGTCGCCGAGATGGCGGTCGGGCCCCCAAATCAGTTTCTCGCCGCGCGATTTCAGATACGACACGATTTCCAACGCCACCGAAGACGTTACTACCCAGTCGGCACGCGCTTTCACGGCGGCGGAAGTGTTGGCGTACACCACCACCGTGCGGTCGGGGTGTTGGTCGCAAAACGCTGAAAACGCTTCTTCGGGACAACCCAAATCCAAAGAACATTCCGCTTCCAAATCAGGCATCAGCACCGTTTTTTCAGGGCAGAGGATTTTCGCGCTCTCGCCCATGAAGCGTACGCCCGCCACCACCAGCGTACCGGCTTCGTGTTCCGCACCGAAGCGCGCCATTTCCAGCGAGTCGCCCACGCATCCGCCCGTTTCCAAAGCCAAATCCTGAATCAGCGGATCAACGTAATAATGCGCCACCAAGACCGCGTTTTTCTCCTTCAGCAAAGTCTTGATTTCGTCTTTCAGACGACCTGCCGTCTCGCGGTCGGGCGTGTCGGCAACCTTCGCCCACGCCTGACGGATTTGGCAGGCGGAAGTCGGCGTTTGGATGAGTGGCATATCGTAATCGAACGAACGGCGGGCAGCGGTTTGCATGATGTTTCCTTGTAGCTGTTTTTCAGACGGCATGAAGGTTTGCCGTCTGCTTTTCAAACTGTTTTTATATTATGCTCAACTTGAGTATAATATGCAAGGTCGTCTGAAAACAGGTTTGAGATACCGCAAAACCGACCCGCTTCGTTCCGACAAACCGCTTTGGTTTACAATAAAGCCTTTCCCACCCGCAGAAAGCCGAACATGGACGCCTACCCCGAAGCCGAAGCCCCGCCGCAAAGCATCGTCGAGCTGGTTCCCGTATTGATTGCCGTTACCGACGGCGGCCTGCGGGTGTTGACCGTCGCCCAAGGCGCGCTCCTGCCCAACGGCCCGCTCTCCCCCCTGCGCAATTCCCTGCAGGCGGGCGTGAAGCTGTGGGTCGCCAAGCAGACTTCGCAGCCTATGGGCTATGTGGAACAGCTTTACACCTTTGTCGATACCCACCGCCGCAACGAACACGGCATGCCCGTCTTGTACGTCAGCTATTTGGGGCTGGTGCGCGAGGCAGCCGACAGCATCCTGCATCCTGACGCGAAATGGCAGGACTGCTACGGCTATTTCCCATGGGAAGATTTGCGCACCGACGGCGGGCAGCGCGACGCCATCGTCAGCCGCCTGCGCATTTGGGCAAACT
>CAUSOO010000030.1:0-27352 GCA_963533245.1 uncultured Neisseria sp. | reverse complement strand
GCGAAGGCTTCGAACTCAGAACCGACGGCTGGGGCGCCGTACGGGCGGGTAAAGGCATACTCGTCAGCTCGGATGCTCAGGGAGGTGCAAAAGGCGAAGTTCTAGAGATGGGCAAGGCGATACGGCGCATGCGAAAAGCATTGGTCGCTGCCAAATTACTGGATACTGCTGCCAAACGTGCGGGCAATACCGCAACAGAAAGCATTGCCCAAGCAAACCACATCAACAGCAACTTAAAGAAATTGAAAAAATCGGGAGTAGTCATTTCCGCTCCCGACGGTCTGGCCGCCAGTACCAAACAAAGCATATTGAATACAGCGCAAGGACATATCCACTGGGTCAGCATGCAGGACAGCAATGTCAGTGCAGGCAAGAATTTTACTGCGCATGCACTGAAAAGCATCAACCTATTTGCACAAAATAAAGCCGTTAAAATCCATGCAGCCCAAGGCAAGATTGAAATACAGGCAAAAAATAACAAGATGCAAATTGATGCAAAAAAAGACCTTGAGCTGACCAGCAGTACTGCCAAAGTAATGATCGTCGGCAAGGACGAAGTGATGATTAGCGGTGGTGGAGGCAGCTACATTAAATTGAAAAACGGTGAAATCATTCTTGCATCGCCTAAAATCGTTCGCGTCAAAGCGCCAGCAATGCCGGTGGGCGGTTCTGATAGCTTTTTCTTTAATGGTTTTGCAAAAACTGATAAAACCTGTATCCCTTGCAAGATTGCCGAATTAATTGGTCGTCCTGTCAATCCTATTTCAGGTATAAAAGTTTTACCGGATGAAACTGATTTTGCCTTTGATGGATTGGTGCCGTTTGTATGGAGTCGCAGCTATTTTTCTGATTTGGAAGAAAGTTGGCTGGGTAGCGGCTGGCGCACCACATTAAGCGCCAAACTAGAGCGCAAAGACGGTCGTTTTACCTATACCGATAATCAGGGACGTACATTTGATCTGCCAGAACTGGAGGAAGATGAAGGGCAGGTTCTGTTTGAAGCAGAACAAATCATCTTCGAACGAATCGATAATGGCAGCTATCAAATCAGTAATCTGGACGGCAGCAGCAGACATAGATTTTCACCCCTACACTTGAATGACACCGATCGGAGTGGCAGCGGTAATGGCACTTACGCCCTAACACAGGTAAGCGACCGCCATGGCAACGGCTATCGCATTGTTTACAATGAAGATACCGGCTTGCCTCATACCGTTATTGACAAACTGGGACGTGAGATATGGTTTGAGTTTGACAATCTCAGCCCTTTAACGCAGATCCCCGTTTACCGCCTTACCAGTATGGGTAGCTATAACGATAATCTACCTGAAGGTCGGGAACTTCTTGTCCGTTACCGTTATGACGACAACGGCGATCTTGTCGCGGTAGAAGATGCCGAAGGTTTCGTTCACCGACGTTTCGGCTACCGTCGTCACATGATGATTCGTCACCAAACTACGGCCGGATTAAATACCTACTATCAATACGACCATTACAATCCCCAAGGCCGGGTATTGCGCAGCCATACCGACAACGGTGAAGAGTGGCGTTTTGCCTATGCCGACGGGCATACCCAAATCACTGATGCATTAGGGCGTAGTGAACACCTTTATTACGACCATCATGGCGAAGTCGTCAAAAAAGTCTTTGCAGATGGTAGTAGTATCTTGACAGAACGCGATGCTTTAGGCCGACCCATTAAAATTACTGATGAAATGGGACGTGAAACCCGCTACCGTTATAACGAATGCGGGCTGCTGACCTTTGTTGGCGGAGAAGGCGGACAAAACCAGCACATCCGTTATGACCAAGAACGCCGACCGGTAGAGATTACCCTCCCGCACAATCAAAAGACCCTGATTGAGTACAACGAACAAGGGTTACCTGCAACCCAAAGCGATAGCAAAGGCAATACAACCCGTTACCGTTACAACGAAAATGGGCAAATTACCCAAATTACCGATGCAAAAAACAATACTTATACTTTCGAATATGACCAGCACCACCGCCTGAGCACTCAAACCGACTGTTCCGGCCAGCAAACCCGCTATACCTATAACGAAGAGGGCAAACTCGAAAGTATTACCGATGCAGCCGGCCACACCACGCACTATCATTACCAAAATAGGAAACCATTGCGTACCGACTATCCGGATGGCAGTAGCGAACACTTCAGCTACGATCATGCTGGCCGACTGAGTGTTCTGACTGATGCCGAAGGCAACCGTACCGCCTACGATTACGACAATGACAGCAAACCAACCGTCCGCTACAACGCGCTGGGTGGTGCATTCCAATACCGTTACGACACCGTAGGTCGTCTGAAAACCCTCGTCAACGAAAACGGCGACAGCTATACCTTCGAATACGATGAACGCGACCGCCTGATCCGCGAGACCGGCTTTGACGGCAAAATGACACGTTACACCTACAACCCTGCCGGCGAACTCATACGCGAAGAAGAATTCGCGTCTGGGAACATCGACGTGCGTACCCGCCCGCTACGGACGATTACCTACCACCGCGACCGTATCGGCCGCATCCGTCAGAAAGACAGTCATCTGGACGGCGGAGAAATCCTGAGCACTCACTACCGCTATGACAAACTTAACCGTCTGATCCAAGCACACAACGCCCATAGCGAGCTTCGCTTCGGCTATGATCACAACGGACTGGTTAAAGAACAGCTCATCCACTTGGATAGCCCCCTTGCGTCCGGTACCAGCCGTTCACAATCCAAAGATGTCGCTGCACAGATTACCGAACACCGTTACGACGTACTGGGTAACCGCACCCAAACCATCCTGCCGACAGGTGAAGTTTTAAACCGCCTGTATTACGGCAGCGGACACCTGCACCACATTAACCTCGACGGCACCACCCTTGCCGACATCGAGCGTGATGCTCTGCATCGCCCGATCGAGCGGACTATCGGCAAGTTGAATACCCAATTTCAACTTGACCCATTAGGTCGTCTGAAACAACAAATCGCCCAACCGAACAGCCACAACAAAGCAGACCCTGCCGTCCTTATCGGTCGCCGTTACCAATACGACACTACCGGCAACCTCGTCCGTACCGACGACCAAACCAACGGCAGCAGGGATTACACCTATGACGCACTGGGCAGAATTAGCCAAAGCGCGGACGAGCACTATCGCTACGACCCTGCCCACAACCTTACCGACGGAAGCAGAATCAGTGGCAACCGTCTTACCCAATACAAAGGCATCAGTTACCGCTACGACCCGTTGGGCAACCTGATCGAAAAACAGCAGCATGACGGCGAAATCCAACATTACCGCTACAATGCCGAAAACCAACTGACCGAAGCCGAAATCCATCGCCCCGGACAAAATGCTGTCTTATATCGCTACCGCTACGACCCCATAGGTCGCCGCATAGCCAAAGTCCATCCCGACGGCAATGAAATCCACTACCTATGGGACGGCAGCCGCTTATTACAGGAGTACCGTAAAGACCGCACCTACACCTATGTTTATACCGAAGACCGAAACTATGAACCCCTTGCCCAAATCACCACCTACAATGGCTCGGATAAAGCACGAGAAATCCTGCACTACCACAACGATCAAATCGGCATCCCGCGCGAGATGACCGATGGGGAAGGCAATATTGTTTGGAGCGGCGACTATGGCGGCTGGGGCAAACTGACCCAAGAAGGTCGTCTGAAACTGGATATACATCAACCCTTCCGTCTGCAGAATCAGCATTATGATGAAGAAACTGGGCTGCATTACAACTTCTTCCGTTACTATGACCCGGAGATTGGGCGGTTTACACAGCAGGATCCGATTGGATTAATGGGTGGAGATAATCTTTATCAGTTTTTACCAAACCCACAAAATTGGACAGATAGGTTAGGTTTATCTCCTGATGATGATATAGATCAGTATGGTGATTATTATGGTTTCACAAAAAAAATGCTTAAGAACCGAAAAGATTTTTCAATTCCGCCTTCTAAAGAAAAATCTGTTTTTGGTCAAGTGGATGGAAGTGTTGCAGCTGGTCTTGATATTTCTCTTGCTGGTGCTGTAGGAACATCTACAAATGCAAAAGGACAACGGAACAAATGTGGATACATTCAACTTTGTGGAGGCGGAGGACTAAAAGCAGGAGCAGCAGCTTCAGGGCAGATGGTGTATAGCCCTCAATCCTCCCCCCCTGGATGGACTGGCTCTGTTTCGGGTTGTGGTAATGCAACAGCCTCTGGAGGAGTTGGCGCAACGACTTCCGTATGTCAAAGTATTAGTTCCACTAATAAAGCTATAGATTTAGGTACACAAACAATTTCTGCAGGGCCTGCAGTCGGAGCTAAAGCTGGGACTTCTGCTACTGGTTGTGTGCAACTAATGTATTGCACCCAATTTAAATAAAGGTTATTTACATGATAGATATCAAACAACCTCTATCCATCTTATTATTCTGTACAACGCTTTTAGGCTGTACAGGATCAAATTTTGATAAAAATTCGGACAAAGCTACCTCAAAAAAACTATTAGTAGCACAAGAGTGTGAATATGTGACGATTGAAGATATCCCAAAATTGAGCTCATGCGCAGAACAAGGCAATGCTTATGCGCAAATGGTGTTAGGTGTTCATTATATGAAAGGCGATGGGGTTCCGTTAGATTTTGAGAAATCGGCACAACTTACTCGTATGGCAGCTGATCAGGGCAATATTAATGCACAATTCAATTTAGGGACGCTATACGAGAATGGAATAGGTGTTTCACAATCACCAGAACAGGCTTTTTATTGGACCAATCTTGCTGCCAATAATGGGTATCCTGAGGCTATGAATAATTTGGGAAAATATTACCGTTTAGGTTTTGGAGTTCAGCAAGACAACAGTAAAGCTTATGAGTGGTATTTGAAAGCTGCCCAGCTGGGAGTAGCAGTAGCTCAAGTGAATTTAAGCAGGATGTATTATTATGGGCTAGGCGTTAAGATTGACCGCTTGATGGCAATACAACTTGCCGAACTGGGTGCAAAAAGCGGCGTATTATTTGGGATGACTCAGTTGGGTTTTTATCATATCGAAACCGGCAATTTCAAAGAAGGAATATTTTGGACACAAAAAGCCGCCGACTTGGGCGAACCGCATGCGCAAGCTAATCTCGCTTTTCTATATTTGCAAGGAAGAGGAGTAAAAAAAGATACAGAAAAAGCCAAACAGCTACTGATAAGTGCCGCTGAAAAGCAGTCTCCTCATGCCATGTTTATCTTGGCTACTCTTTATGAGAAAGGAGATGTATTTGAAAAGGATAATACAAAAGCCCACGAATATTATCTGAAAGCTGCAAAATTGGGGGATATGGACGCACAACATAATATTGGCATACAGCTTTGGCATGGTACTTACATTAAACAAAATAAGAAAGAAGCTGTGACATGGTTTGAAAAAGCTGCAAACAGCGGACAAATACAATCAATGAAAGTGTTGGCAGAAATTTATAGAACTGGCTTTAAGGATTTTCCAAAAGATGAAGAGAAGGAAAAATATTTTCGAGAAAGAATAGCCGAATATCAGCATTTATAAAGAAGAACCTTGTAAACAAAGTTCCTTTAAAGGATCTTTCTTTAATGATCCAAACAGTAAGTTATAGGGTGAATTGGAACCTAACTTTCTTAAAGGTCGTCTGAAAAACTTTCAGACGACCTAAAATACATTCTCTGACACTGAAAAGCAAAGATGGCTAATTATCTAGATTACAGCCTATAAAGAATCTCAACGCCACAAGAAAGAACAATAAATGAAAAACTTATTTTATTGGCTATTGACACTTCTTTTCCCCTATTTGATTATATATTTGGCACTCGGAGACACCATTTATCTTTTTCTGAAAGCAGGGTATATCGGATTGCCATATTGCTTCCCCTATATTTTTAAAACAGGCTTACTACAAGGGGTATTATTTCTCATATTTTTCTTAGGCTTAATAGCCGTTTTATTTGCTAAAGGATTAAATTTGAGAAAGAAAATCTTAGGGAAAGTATTCGTTTCCGCATCCCTATTCTTATGGTTTCTTTTAGGGTTTATATGCCTTGGAATTCATATGTGAATTTATTGAAATGACTGACTCAATTGAAAATTGGAAGGTATCTGCTCCGGGCTATGCCTAAGACTTTTAACCACAAAAACCTGAGTTTTATTCCAATCTAAATAATTCCAGCAAATACAATTCAACAGCAACTACATTCATTCAAAGACAGCTCAAAAAGCGGGCTGCTATTTGCTACTCTGGTAATAACGCCTGCAACAAATCGTTTCGATGTATTATTTAACTCATACGAGCTTAGAGGCTTTTCCTCATAGTAATAGGTCTGCTTTGAACTGAATTTCCTTAGTTATCCGTGACAGTCCTTTGATTAAAACTGCAATTCGCCTTAAAAAGGTGTATCCATGAAGAAATTTATTAAATTAGCTTTAATCTCTTTAGGCACGCTATCTGCAATCATATTTATACCATTTCTGATATTAATGTTCAGCTATGATCAACATGATGATCATTATTACAAAACTCCTGCTGAGTTTTTAAATTCCAAGTCATTTTCATGGTACATTGATATTTTTCCCAAAAGTAGTCGCAATATATTTTTGAGAACTTTTATTGAAACAAATGAAATGATCGTTATTTTTGAAGCAAATAAAGCAGATGAAATACCCTTTTCTCAACTTTATCCTATAATTTCTAAAGGAATAGACTATTTAAACGACTTCAATATTCCTGCTTCCCAAAAACAACCTTTTTTGGATAATGGTAAATTATATTGTTATTTTTATTCAAACAACTCTCCTTATTTGGTCAGTAAATACTATTCAAACAATCCTGATCTAGTACATTATATGTTTACATCACTCCGATCCGAGGAGGCTTTAGAGCTTTGTCTTTCAAATACCGTTAAAACACATTAGATCAATCCTGATTCAAATACCATCTCAGGTTTAGGTTTCAAAAAACCATTATATTTTCTTCATATACTGAAACATGGGCATCAATTCTATTATTAATATCTACTTGCCAAGTATTGCTTTATTCATTCTTTTTATTTTTCTTGTTATTGAGTGGAAAAACGACGTAGAACTGAAAAAAAGAATGAAAGATATGAATTTCTTTGAAAGAAATTATATTTTCCCTAATTATTTTTATATATATACTGCAATATGGACAATAACTCTATTGATGCTACTTATTCATGAACCATTTTTTTATTTTATGTTTTTATTTTGTTTATTATTCTCTGGAGGATTTATTCATACCGAAAGAAAAACAAGTCAATTGAGAAGTTTTATGTATGGAATGTATTACGGAACTCTATTTGTTCTCATAATCTGGTTGATTAATTTAAAACTGAATATAATTTCTTTACCTGATTAACAGGCAAGTGGAAGTTGTGCTGGAAATCCGACATTTTTAGGTAATTTAATAACCTTACTCCAAACTGCTTGTTTTTTTATGAGAATATACTTGAATAAACATCGTAACGCTTTATGTAAAGCACCCCGTCCTGATGGTGAAAAGCTGGGACAGGCATTACGGACAAAGTTTCATGCGGAGAAATCTTGTATGCCTCAACCTCAGGTTATTTCAAATAATTCCCCTTTGAAAGGGAAATATTATGTTTCTTAATAGCAAATAATATTGTTTGGGAATTTATCCTTCAATAGATTATTGAGATCTGAATTTCCGTTAAAAAGGTCGTCTGAAAACCGTTTAAATCCAGTTAAACCGGTTTTCAGACGACCTTTTGTGTTGGAAATCGCACTTATTTCAACGTTGCCAGACAATCCTTCACCAATGCCGGACCTTTATAAATCATGCCGCTGTACACTTGGACAGCGGCTGCGCCGAGACGGATTTTTTCGGCGGCGTCCTTGCCGTTCATAATGCCGCCTACGCCGATAATCGGCAGCTTGCCGTCGATGTGTTCCGCCAACATTTTCAGCACTTGATTGCTTTTTTCGCGCACGGGCAGGCCGCTTAGGCCGCCCTGCTCGCCTGCGAGCGGATGGCTGCCGAGGCTTGATTTGTCGATGGTGGTATTGGTGGCGATGATGCCGTCCATTTCGACGGATTTGACGACGTGGGCGATGTCTTCGATTTGTGTTTCATCTAAATCGGGAGCGATTTTGACGGCGAGCGGGACGTATTTTCCGTGCGCGGCGGCAAGCTGCGCCTGTTTGTTTTTCAGGGCTTCGAGCAGCGCACTCAGTTCGTCGCCGCCTTGCAGTGCGCGGAGGTTTTTAGTGTTGGGCGAGGAAATATTGACGGTAATGTAACTTGCGTGTGCGTAGGCTTTTTCGAGGCAGATTAAATAGTCGTCGGCTGCGTTTTCGATGGGGGTTACGGCATTTTTGCCGATGTTGATGCCCAACACGCCTTGATAACGGCTTTTTTCGATGTTTTGAATCATGGCGTCGATGCTGTGGTTGTTGAAGCCCATGCGGTTGATGATGCCTTGGTGTTCGGGAACGCGGAAGAGGCGCGGCTGCGGGTTACCGGGCTGCGGTTTGGGCGTTACCGTGCCGATTTCGAGGAAGCCGAAGCCGAGCGCGCCCAATGCGTCTATGTATTCGCCGTTTTTGTCGAGTCCGGCAGCAAGTCCGACCGGATTCGGCAGGGTGATGCCCATGAGTTTGACGGGCTTGGTTCGGTTGTCGAAAATCGGAAGCAGGCCGAGTTTGTATACTTTGTTGAGCGCGTCGAGGGTGAAATGGTGGGCTTTTTCGGCATCGAGTTTGAACAGCAAGCTGCGGGCTAAGGAATACATGGGATTCTTTCGGATAATTGGCGAACTGCCGTATTTTACCCGAAACTGTTACTTGCCTGCGAAAAGGTCGTCTGAAACCTGATTTCCAGTTTCAGACGACCTTTTCTGTTTTATCCTTGCAAGTGTTTTGTTCAACTCAAGAGCATTTCCTGCATCAGCTTCATGCCCCATTGCCAGCCGCCGAGTGCGCCGTTGAGCGTGCCGGAGTGCGGCGACAGGAGGAGGCGGGCGTTCCACAGGTTTGCCCGTTCTTCCGCCCAGTTGTGCGGCGTGCCGTTTTGTTCGGCGATGACAAGCGCGGTGCGGCAGGGGCAACGGACGCGCTGGAAGGTGTGTATTTCATCGTCGGGGAAGGCTTCTGGACGCGGCGACACAAGGATGATGTTGACGATTTTTTTCTGTGTCAGGATGTCGGTTTGGTAGAGCCACGCCAGAAAAGCGGATACGCCTGCGCCGTGTGCGACGACGGCGATGTGTTCGCCGCTGATGCCTTCAAACGCTGTTTGAATATTTGCCTGCCATTGGGCGATGCTTTGATTGGCGGAAGCGGCAGCGGTTTGGACGACGGGATAGCTGACCGCCCAGCGGTCTATCCACATTTCTGCTTCGTCCGCGTCGCGTATCAAGAAAAGCGTCAGGTCTTCGAGTTCGAAAGTTCGCATTTCAGACGACCTATTTGAGCAAATCGTTGAGCGTAAAGGTAATCAAGAGCACGGCGGGGACACTTAAAACGGCGCAGGTGGCGAGGCAGATCAGGATGTTGGCAATCAACCGCCAGCCTTTCCAGCCGAAACATTTGGCGGCAATCAGGAGGCAAGGCAGCGAAAACAGCAGCCACACCACCGCCCAAAGCAGATTGGCGCGGGTCATTTCAACCCAGCCGGACATCCGCGCCAACATGAATATCGTCCACACCAGCATAGGCAGTACAAACGCGGCGACCACCCATGCCGCACCTATGCCGGTTTTACCGTTCACATTCCAATCGTATTTGCCGAAAACTTTATTGGGCAGCATAGTCGTACTCCACGACCAAAGGGGCATGGTCGGAAAATTTCTCGTCTTTATAAACATGCGCGGATACCGCTTTGGCAGCGAGTTCGGGCGTAACCATCTGATAATCGATGCGCCACCCGACATCTTTCGCATACGCCTGTCCGCGGTTGCTCCACCAAGTGTAGCCCGGATTGTCGGGATAGAGCGTGCGCCACATATCCGTCCAGCCGAGCGTATGGATGACTTTGCCTATCCATTCGCGCTCTTCAGGCAGGAAGCCTGAGTTTTTCTGATTGCCTTTCCAGTTTTTCAAGTCGATGTTTTGGTGGGCAATGTTCCAGTCGCCGCAGACGACGATGTCGCGCCCTTCCGCCTTCATGGCTTCAAGCATGGGATAGAACGCGTCTAAAAAACGGTATTTCAATTCCTGCCGCTCCGGCGCGCTGGTGCCGCTGGGCAGATAAAGCGAAATCACCGACAACTTGCCGAAATCACAGCGCACAAACCGCCCTTCCCTGTCGAATTCTTCAATGCCCATACCGATTTGCACATTGTCAGGCGCGCGTTTGCTGTACACCGCCACGCCGCTGTAACCGCGTTTTTCGGCGCAATGCCAATGGCCGTGCATCCCGTGCGGATTCTTCATTTCGTCGGACAAATCGGCTTCCTGCGCTTTGAGTTCCTGCACGCAGACAATGTCCGCGCCCGATGCGGCAATGTATTCGTAAAATCCTTTTTTGTAGGCGGAGCGGATGCCGTTGACGTTGGCGGAGATGATTTTCAGCATAATTTTGTGCTTTGGAATATTGGTTTAAGGAAAAAAACGGATTGTAACCGATATAGAGGAGTCGCTACAAAACCGCTCTTTCTTTTCGCTGCAACTGTTTGTGAACGCTTCAACATTGCCTTTGCGTGCCAACCATAAAAATAGGTCGTCTGAAAACGGATAACCAAACCGTTTTCAGACGACCTTTCCCCTTGGGGTGGTTCGACGATTCAAAATTTTGTGCTTTTTTCGTTTTTAAATACTTTCTGCTTGAGTAACAAGGCCCGTAAGATGACCAACTTTACCGTGCCGTTGCTACACATTTGATATTTATGCCGAAAGTCGTGAAATTTTGAATGTCTGCACCCCTTGTAAAAAAAGTAAATGCAACTTTCACTTTTTATTGTTTTTGACCGGCAAACGTCCCTACGATTTTACCGACCTGATAAACACCTGCTGTCTCTGCGGCTGCGGAACCGAAGAAACCGCCGTGTATTTCTGCCGTCGGGGTAACGGAAGAAAATCTGTTGCCGTTGATATCCGCATCAACGGTGAGCGTTTTGTTGAAATAGCCGAGGCTGCCGCTGACTTTTTTGCTTTCGAAATCGGCAGTCAGACGGCCTGTACCGTATGCCTGCGCCAGAGTACCGCGCACGCTGACGGTCGATACGTCGTAAACCGCCTGTCCGATTTTCGGCATTTCTGTTTCACGGGTAAAATTACCGTTGAAGAAAGCGTAATTGTTTTGCGATTCGGTCTTCACGATGCCGGCAACCGCATCGGGTGTACTGTGGTGCAGGACGTAATTGCCGCCAAAATTGGCAAGGCGTTTATTCTCCGAACCGCCGACGCTGTCCCGCCAGCCGTTTTTAAAACTCTCGCCTTGTACGGCTGCAAGATCGACCTCTACGCCTTCGACGGTAATCTTGTTCCAATCGACATGATTGAATGCCACTGCGGAATCAGAAGAATTGGTTCCGCTGAAAAATTGTTTGCCGGATTCCGGTTTTTCCGACTTCGCAGCTACCGGCAATGCGGAAGCTGCGTCTGCCGAGGGTAGGGCTTGGGCAGATTTTGGAGCCTGTGTCGGCGTGGATTGCGTACTGGGGGAGGAGCTGCCGCCACCGCAGGCAGATAAGGCTGCAACACACATCAAAGCAAGATATTTTTTCATAATTTTGTTCTTAAAATTGTTATCTGACGAAGACAGGAACGCATTCTAAGCACAAACAATATGACTTTGTAATAAATATACCAAACGAGCATTTTTTACGACCAACGGCAATAATAAAGGCCGTCATAAAGTACACATTTACTTTTCAGACGACCTTCTAGCAACCTTTTTATCAGCGTTCAGCTACATTGTTGGCGCAAAGCTTTGTCACGCTCCATCTGCACATTAATCTTATTCACCAAGTCCTTATCCAACAATTGGCTCTCATAATGATCCTGCACCGCATCCAAAGTTTGGATACAGGCGGCTTTGTTGTTTGCCTGACGGTAAGCATCGGCGGCATCGTTGGCGGAGGTCACTGTTTCAATCGGATTGAGGAAATCGCCGCACTGTTTCAGATAATTTTGTTTGATGTCTGCAGCCTGTTCGAATTTTCCTGAACGTAAGGTCGTCTCAAAACGGTTTTCCATCTTTTTGACACCTTGTTGCGAACAAACCTGCGGCAGTTTGTAATACTCCGACGGGAAAGATACGCCCGCGCCGCAATAATTTTCGCAGCCCTCGGCATCCACTTTTACCTCATCCCCCTTGAATTGAAAAGATATTTGGCAGCCTTCCCCATCTTTCCAAACCTTATTCTTATCCATTTTCCCTTGCGCGCCACATATATGCCCGCGTTCGTTGGCAGATTCAATATTGAACTGATTGCCGTTGATTTTCAGCCAGTCGTGGGCAATGGGTTGTTTCGTTCTGTACTCCGCGGCAAATGCCACGCTGCCCATACTCATCGCCAAAACCAAACATAAAATCTTTTTCATAGATATTCCTTTTCATTAAACAATACAGCCTGCCTGCAAAAGAGGTCTAAATAGTACCCATACCGATTAGGCAAAGCCAGTTTGCTATAATACTACCATTTTTATTCTCACCGACATCCGCCCGTACCATGCCCCATCCCGATTTCTCCCAAACCCTCTCCAAAGACCGCTACTTCCTGCAATCCGCCTTCAAAAATCCCAACAAATACGGCGGCTTGTCCAAAGTCGAAGAAAAATACCGAAAATCGCACGACCTCTATCTGCAACGCCTGTCCAAACTACCCAAACCCGAGTTCGACAACACCCTGCCCGTTCACGAAAAGCTCGAAGAAATCAAAAAAGCCATTGCCGAAAATCAGGTAACGATTATTTGCGGCGAAACCGGTTCGGGCAAAACCACGCAGTTGCCCAAGATTTGTCTGGAACTCGGGCGCGGGGCGGCGGGGCTGATCGGGCATACCCAGCCGCGCCGTTTGGCCGCGCGCTCGGTGGCAGAGCGGATTGCCGAAGAGCTGAAATCCGAAATCGGCAGCGCGGTGGGCTATAAGGTGCGCTTTACCGACCACACCTCGCGCGATGCCTGCGTCAAGCTGATGACCGACGGCATCCTGCTGGCGGAAACCCAGACCGACCGTTATCTCGCCGCCTACGACACGATTATCATCGACGAAGCGCACGAACGCAGCCTGAACATCGACTTCCTCTTGGGCTACCTGAAACAGCTCCTGCCGCGCCGCCCCGATTTGAAAGTCATCATCACCTCGGCAACCATAGACGCAGAACGCTTCTCCCAACACTTCAACGGCGCGCCCGTACTGGAAGTGAGCGGGCGCACCTATCCCGTCGAAATCCTCTACCGCCCGCTGACCAGCAAAGACGAAGACGACGCAGAAGTGGAGCTGACCGACGCGATTGTCGATGCGGCGGACGAATTGGCGCGACACGGCGAAGGCGATATTTTGGTGTTCCTGCCGGGTGAACGCGAAATCCGCGAAGCCGCCGAAGCCCTGCGCAAATCCACGCTGCGCCGCAACGACGAAATCCTGCCCCTGTTCGCACGCCTGTCGCACGCCGAACAGCACAAAATCTTCCACCCTTCGGGCGCAAAACGCCGCATCGTGTTAGCAACCAACGTCGCCGAAACCTCGCTCACCGTGCCGGGCATCAAATACGTCATCGACACCGGCCTCGCGCGCGTCAAACGCTATTCCGCACGGGCAAAAGTGGAGCAGCTTCATGTCGAAAAAATCTCCCAAGCCGCCGCCCGCCAACGCTCCGGCCGCTGCGGACGCGTCTCCGCAGGCGTGTGTATCCGACTGTTTTCAGAAGAAGATTTCAACAGCCGCACCGAATTCACCGATCCCGAAATCGTCCGTAGCAACCTGGCCGCCGTCATCCTGCGCATGGCAGCGTTGAAACTCGGCGATGTGGCGGCATTCCCATTCCTCGAAGCACCGGACCAGCGGTATATCAATGACGGTTTTCAGGTGTTGCTGGAACTGGGGGCAGTGGAGGCCGTCTGAAAAACGTAGAACGGGCATTAATGTCTAACGAAAATCGGAGAACGATAACATAATTACTTTATCATACAAATATTGAAGGAATAGTAAATGAGCGATATTTTAGAAAAACTCAGCAACGGACTATTACAGAGATTGATGAGACTCGAATGGTTTTTGGCATCATTGCTGATAATTTCATTTTTCGATATGTATTTAAATTTAAGACATGGATTTTCTCTTACAGAAATTTTAAATAAACAGAAAAATGTAGATCTGTACAGCATTTTTGAATCTGTTATCCTTTTCTCTTTTATTTTTTCTGTAATTGTTCCTATTATTCAAGGAATTTATTTTTCTATTATCTTAACTATTCTGTCAAAATTTAATATTTACATGTTTGAAAACGAAAATATAGATTATAGAAAATCATTGTACCGATTAAGAAAAAAAGCAGTGAAAGAAGATAATTCTGTATTATGGAGTGCTTATCAAGAAGAAAAAGCAAATTTACAAAAAATAAACTTTATTTTTTCTGCAACATGGGGAATCCTTATTTTTTCAATCCTAGGTTGCTTTGGAAAGTCTGGTAAATCCATATTGATAGACATGGTTATAATACTAAATTCCGTTGCAGAAAATAACGTTTTATTAGGCACGGTTATATATTTTCTGTTTTTTATAATATCTTTTTGGTGTTTTTCCATATTGCAGCGTTCCTTGTATTTGCGTGAAGACATATTGCCATATTGGGAAGATGACAAAAAAGCTAACTCCTAATTTTTTGTCGGGCATAAATGCCCGACCTACAAGACTATGCAAAACACTAAAAATCAAGCACGCAGCTCAGGCATTCATGCACGACACAATCCGACAAACGACAAAACCGTTTCAGACGACCTGCAAAACGCTTCGGGCAATATCGTCGCCCCTCCCCGCTACCGCCTGACCAAACTCGGCGAACAAATGGCGCGTCTGCCCATCGACCCGAAAATCGCGCGCATTTTGCTGGCGGCGAAGAAACACGACTGCATGGCGGAAATACTGGTGATCGCATCCGCGCTGTCGATTCAAGACCCGCGCGAGCGGCCGCTGGAAGCGCGCGATGCTGCCGCCAAGGCGCACGAGCGTTTTACCGACAAGCAGTCCGATTTCCTTGCCTATCTGAACATTTGGGACAGCTTCCAGCGCGAGCGCGACAAAGGCTTGTCTAACAAGCAGTTGGTGCAGTGGTGCCGCCAATATTTCCTGTCGCACCTGCGGATGCGCGAGTGGCGCGAGCTGCACCACCAGCTTGCCCAAACCGCGATTGAAATGGGTTTGACCACCAAGGAAGCCGCTTTCAGACGACCTCCCGAAGTCAGGCAGCTCACGTCGTCTGAAAATGCGTGCGACCAAGACTTATCCGCCAAACTCAAACAAAAACAACTGGATAAAAAGCAACACCGCGCCCAAATCCGCGCCGCAAAAGAAGCGGGCTACGAACAAATCCACCGCGCCCTGCTCACCGGCCTCATCGCCAACGTCGGCATGAAATCGCCCGACGGCAACGACTACACCGGCGCGCGCGGCAGCCGCTTCCACCTTTTCCCCGCCTCCGCTTTGTTCAAAGCCAAACCCAAATGGGTCATGGCGGCAGAACTCGTTGAAACGACAAGACTTTATGCCCGCGACGTGGCCGCCATCCAGCCCGAATGGATCGAGCAGGAAGCGCCGCACCTCGTCCGCTACCACTATTTCGAGCCGCACTGGGAACAAAAACGCGGCGAAGTCATCGCCAGCGAACGGGTTACGCTCTACGGCCTGACCGTCTTGCCGCGCCGCCCCGTGTCCTATGGCAGAATCGCCCCCGAAGAAGCCCGCGAAATCTTTATCCGCAGCGCGTTGGTGGCGCAGGAATGCGATTTGAAAGCGGAATTTTTTGTCCACAACAAAAAGCTGATTAAGGAAATTACCGAACTCGAACACAAATCGCGCAAGCAAGACGTGCTGGTCGATGACGAAGCGCTGTTTGCGTTTTATCACGAACGGCTGCCCGATTTTTATACGGCGGATGCGGTTTCAGGCAGCCTGCATCCTGCAAATCCGCAGCAAACCACCCCCTCCCCCGTGGGGGAGAGCTGGGGAGAGGGCAAAACAGTTGCCGCTCAAACCAACTTTTCCGCAGCCACAGCAAACCCTCTCCCTAACCCTCTCCCGCAGGAGAAGGAACAGAGTGCCGCAGCTTCAACGGTTTCAGGCAGCCTGAAAACAACGTCTTGCGAAACAAGGCTGAATTTCTGCGAAGCTAAAACTAAAACCGAAAGCAGCCTGCACTCCCAAAGGCTACCTGAAAACCGCGAACCCCAATTTTCAGATAACCTGCATCCTGCAAATCCGCAGCAAACTACCCCCTCCCCCGTGGGGGAGGGTCGGGGAGAGGGCAAAACAGTTGCCGCCCAAACCAACTTTTCCGCAACCGCAGCAAACCCTCTCCCTAACCCTCTCCCGCAGGAGAGGGAACAGAGTGCCGCAGTTTCAACGGTTTCAGGCAGCCTGCACAACGTAGTGTGTGTAGCCCAAGCCACGCACGCGGATTCCAAAGATACGGGCAACCGCGTGCGTGAACCGAGTTCACACCCCCTACAAAACATTTCAGACGACCCCAAACCCAAAAAGCAGCCTGCACCCCCAAAAGGCAGCCTGAAACCCCATATCCGCCCCGCCACAACTAGCGATGCCACCGCCGTTGCCGAATTATTCCGCCGCGCCGTGCAGCACATTTCAAACCGCCATTACAGCGAACAGGAAAAAAACGCATGGCTGCAAGGCGCAGACGATGCCGATTTCTGGCAAAAACACATCGACGGCGGCAATGTCCGCGTGGCAACGCATAACGGGCGCATGCTCGGTTTTATTGAATACCAGCCCGAACAAAGCCACCTAAACTGTCTCTTTACCGACCCGAGCCACCAGCGGCAAGGTATTGCCACCGCGCTGCTGAATGCCGTTTTGCCATCGGCAGACAGCGGCAAAACCATAACGGTAGACGCATCCAAAGCCGCATTGGCATTTTTCCAAAAACAAGGCTTTGTGCGGCAATACGAAAACCAAATCCCGCGCAACGGCTTGGTTTTGACCAATTACCGCATGGTTCGTCAGGCAAACCATGCCCAAAAGCAGCCTGAAACCGTAGGTCGGATTCTTGAATCCGACAAAACTTTTGACGCTGCACAAACGTCGGATACGAGTATCCGACCTACACGCCTTTCAGACGACCCCAAACCCAAAAAGCAGCCTGCACCCCAAAAAGGCCGTCTGAAACCCCTCCCCCTCGCCGACATCCGCACCTTCCAAGCCTGGCTCAAAACCGCCGAGCGCGACAACCCGCGTCTGCTGTTCCTCAGCCGCGACGACCTCATGCAGCACGCCGCCGCGCACATTACCGAAGAACAATTCCCCAAATACTGGCAAACCGCAGACGGCAAATTCAAACTCAGCTACCGCTTCGAGCCGCACCACCCGCTTGACGGCGTTACCCTCACCCTGCCGCTCACCGTGCTCAACCGCATCAGCCCCGCCGCCCTCGAATGGCTCGTGCCCGGCATGATACGCGAAAAAATCCAGCTACAAATCAAAGCACTGCCCAAACAAATCCGCCGCATCTGCGTACCCGTGCCCGAATTCATCACCCAATTTTTAAGCCAAAACCCCGACCGCAACGCCCCCATCCTGCCCCAACTCGCCCAAGCCATCGCCAAAACCGCAGGCGACATCCGCATACTCGAGCAAATCAACCAAGACGAATGGGCCGCGTTCAGGCTGCCCGAACACTGCTATTTCAACCTCCGCATCATCGACGACGGCGGGCAAGAATTAGCCATGGGGCGCGATTTAATCCAAATCCAACAACAGCTTGGCAAAGCCGCCGCCACCACCTTCCGCGACAACACCCAAGAATTCGAGCGCGACAACGTTACCGCATGGGACATCGGCACCCTGCCCGAATCCATCAAATTCGCCCGCGGCAAACAGCAGCTCACCGGCTACCTCGGCCTGCAAAAAGAAAAAGACGGCCGCATCGCCCTGCGCCTGTTCGACACGTCTGCCGCCGCCGAACAAGCCCACCGATTAGGCGTAATCGAACTCATGAAACTACAACTAAAAGAACAAGTTAAAGACCTGAACAAAGGCATCCAAGGCTTCACCCAAGCCGCCATGCTGCTCAAACACATCAACGCCGACACCCTGCGCGACGACCTCACCCAAACCGTCTGCGACCGCGCCTTTATCGGCGAAGACGAGCTGCCGCGCAACGAAAAAACCTTCAAAGAACAAATCAAACGCGCCCGCAGCCGCCTGCCCGCCGTCAAAGAAGCCCTCAGCCGCTACCTGCAGGAAACCGCCGCCGCCTACGCCGAACTGAACGGCAAACTCGGCAAACACCCGCTCACCCACCTCCTGCGACAACGCCTGCAAACCCTGCTCGCCGCCGGCTTCGCCACCCGCACCCCGTGGGCACAATGGCCGCGCCTCCCCATCTACCTCAAAGCCATGACCCTGCGCCTCGAAAAATACAGCGGCAACCCCGCCCGCGACGCAGCCCGCGAAGCCGATATTCAAGAACTGGAACAAATGTGGCAGGAAAAAACCGACGGCTTGGTGAAACAGGGATTGCCCGTTTCAGACGACCTCGCCGCGTTTAAATGGATGATTGAAGAATTGAGAGTGTCGCTGTTTGCGCAGGAGTTGAAGACGCCGTATCCGGTGTCGGTGAAGCGACTTATAAAAGAGTTTAATAACTTAGCATGAGATATAAATATGGAATTTCAATTGCTTGATCGAGGTGAGAGAATACCTAGTAATGCAAAAAATAAAGTTTATCTAAGCATAGACTACTGGAATGATTATTCCTTTATCACAATGTTTAATATGAATTTTGTAGATGCATTAGGAAATGTAAAAAATATTGGTAACATCAAAATAGGTTTCAAAGGGCAAACTGAAGAGATTGCAACTTATGAAAAAATACAGATTGATTTCAAAGGTAAAACCTTTATTTCTTTAAGAGATAATTACTTTTCTATAGGTACAGATATAGAATACTACAAAAATTTGAATTTATTAGAAAATGAAATTAAAACAGAAATTTTATTGGCAACAAAAGATTTGGCATATCAACCTAAATATATTTCTAGTATTCAAGATGAAAATGTATTTTCAATTTCTTTATTAAGAGGGGTTAGCTTAACCAGCATAACTGAACAATTTCCAAGAATTCTCACAGGCAAACCAGAGCTAACCAAGTTTCAATTTAGTTTTGTCATTCCAGAAAGTAAGGAAAACTCCGAAATAAAATTAGATTTTCTTGTTAAGCCTTTCTCAAAACCAAGTACCAATATTCATGCAATTATTGGTAGGAATGGAGCTGGGAAAACAACTATTTTGAATGGCATGGTTCAGGCAATTATGTCTAAGTCTGATACAGATAATAGATTTGATAACCATGATTCATATCCTTATATTCGTCCTATTGATGAGGATTATTTTAGCAGCTTAGTTTCTGTTTCATTTAGTGTGTTTGATACATTTGAACCTCCAAAAGAACAATCAAACCCAGCATTAGGCACATGTTACTTTTATATTGGTCTGAAAAAATCAGAGAATGAAATTCGTACCACAAATGATATTTATGATAATTTTAGTGATGCATTAGATTCATGTTTTTCAGAGAAAACTAAGAAAAATCGATGGATAAAAGCTATAAGAGATTTAGAGGCTGATGAAAATTTTGCTAATATGCAACTAATTAAAAAATTAGCAAGTGATTTAACACAAGAGGAGCTAAAACAAACTGCTCATAGGTTAATTAAAAGAATGAGCTCAGGGCATGCTGTTATTTTATTAGTTATGACAAAATTAGTTGCTACAGTTGGAGAAAAAACACTGGTTTTATTAGATGAACCAGAAAGTCATTTGCACCCTCCATTGTTATCAGCATTTATTCGTGCTTTATCTAATTTACTTTATGATCGTAATGGGGTAGCTATTGTTGCAACTCACTCTCCTGTTGTACTACAGGAAATTCCTAGATCATGTATTTCGAAAATCCAACGAGTTGGTTTAGTTACAAATATTAAAATGCCGGATATAGAAACTTTTGGTGAAAATGTCGGTGTTTTAACAAGAGAAGTTTTTGGTTTAGAGGTTATAAAATCTGGTTTCCATAAACTACTTACACAATCAGTACTAGAAGGTAAAACATATGAAGAAATTTTAGAAGAATATAATAATCAATTAGGAATGGAAGCGAAAGTTCTATTAAAATTAATAATTAATGAGAGAGATAGAAATGTTTAAACTTTCTCAGCCAAATTTTGATAATTTATATATTATTAATTTACTAGTGGAAAATATGGCTGATAATATTCCTATGAAAAGTAAATTACAAGAAACTCAGAACCAAACGGATTTATATGCGGCGTGGATGGCGTATGATGCCTTGGCAAATAGGCATATATTGCATTCCATTCCTGCATATACTGGAAATGGAGTTATAAATAATATTATTGGGAATTTAAACTATGATGACTTAATATCAATATATAGTAATTATTTCTCCAAACAAGGTAAAGAAGTTAGAAGAATATACGATGCTATTTTGTCCCAGTCTGAAAGATGTCCATTTTGTGGAAACATAGGGATTTCTTCACAGCTAGATCATTATCTACCTAAGAAATACTACCCACAATATTCTATCTATCCTAAAAATCTAGCTCCAATATGCAGAGATTGTAACGAAGGATTTAAAAAAGCAATTTATGCAACAAGAGAAGAAGAGCAATGGATACATCCTTATTTTGATAAAGAAATATTCTTTAATGAACAATGGATCAGTGCAAATTATAATGCAATAGATTTAGAAGATCCTTTGGCTACAGTTGAATATTTTGTTAATCCTCCCAATAGTTGGCCACTCGTCGACCAAGAGCGAGTTAGGCAGTATTTTAGTAAACTAAATCTAGGCATACGATTTTCCAAAGAAGCTAATAATCAACTACAAACTCTTATTCCACAACTAATAAGATTAAAACAAATTATGCAATATCCTATGTTGATTGATTTTTATAGAGAATCTTATACTAACAGTGAGCGTCCAGTGAATCATTGGGAAAGGATAATGTATCACGCATTGTATGAATATATTGAATTGCATCCATATTAGTTAGTCATTCTGCAAGGTATAGCCTATACACATCCTCGTTCATGCCTTCAGGCAAATTCCCTACCTGCCAATCACGAAAAACTTGAAATCTGTGTGCAGCGTGGGGGGCACGCAAGCGGTCTTTTAAAACTCAAGCCCTTCCCACCCAAACCAAAGGTCGTCTGAAACCCATTTTCAGACGACCTTTTTCCACTTTGCCAAACAAGAATTCCAGCCGCCCTCTCCCCAAACGCCACACAACCCAGTAAACTCCCCATATTTCAACAACTTCTTGGAAACCAACCATGCCCCGTATCCACCCGCTCCACCTGTTCCCACCCCATATCGCCGAACGCGGTCTGCTGTATTTTGAGCAGGGCAAGGTTCGCGACGTCCAAAAAACTTCGGCAGGGCGTTATCGGGCTGAGGTGTGCGGTTCGGAAAACTATTCGGTATGGCTGAGGCTGGATAGTGATTTGTACATTAAGGACGGGGGCTGCGATTGTCCTTATGGCGGGGCGTGCAAGCATATGGCGGCGTTGTGGTATGCGGTGCGCGCTCAAACGCCGGAGGGGCAGCCTGACGAATCTGAAGCGCAGCAGCCTAAAAAGGGCGGTAATCCGTATCGGCAGCAGCTCTCCCGAATCTTTTCCCGAACCCGATATTATGATTACTACGAAGCCGCTGATTTGGGCTTCAGGCTGCAAAACTGGTTGGAAGATGTGGCGCAGGAGGGAACGGCGGCGTTGCAGCAGGCTTTGCCTCTGTTGATACCGCGTTTGCAGGATGCTTTTGAAAAGGCGGACGATTCGGACGGTATGTTGGGCGATGCTATGTATATGGCAATCGACCTGCTGGAAGAGGCGGTCATGGAAAATGTCCCAAAGCGTTTGATCAATTTTTTGGACAAATGTTTGGACGACAGCCGCTATTTTGATTTCTCCGAGGCAGGCAATAAAATCTACCAAATCCGCGCCCGAATCTGGCGGCTGCGCGGCGAATGGCAGGCGTGGCAAGATTATGTGGCTAAACGTTTGGCTGTTACCGAGTCGGGCTGGGAACATGAATTTTGGGCGCTCGAAGGCTGGCAGGTTTTGCAGGCGAAAGGCGATACTGCTGCCGCGCAGGATTTTTTCAGACGACATCTGCACCTGCCGAAATTCAGACAAATTGCGGTAGAACAAGCAGTCGGGCAGCAAGATTGGGCGGAAGCGGAACGCCTCTTGCGCGAAGGCATCAGTATTGCCGAAGATGAAGGAACACTCGGCACAATGCACAAATGGAAGCTGCAATTGTTTGATGTATTGAAGGAAACCGGCAAAAATGTACGCGAAATCGCAGCGGATTTGGCGTTTTCCACCAGCCTTTCGTTGCCGCATTACGAGGCATGGAAAGCCACGTTTTCCGCCGCCGAATGGCCGCATGAATTCAACCGCCTGCTTGCGCGCTTGTCGGGTCAATATTCGCTGCGGGCTGAAATATTGGAGCATGAACAGGAATTCGACCGGCTGCTCGTCCTATTGCAGCAACACCTTTCGTTGTACATGATGGAACGTTTTGCCCCGTCTTTCCCCGAGCCGTATCACGACCAAATCGTAGCTTGCTACCTGAAAATCTTTGCGGCTGAAATCAATAAGGCAAGCAACCGTAAGCAATACCGCCAGCTCTTGAACCAATTAAAAGTCCTCCGTCGCCAATATTCCGCACAACGGCAGGCAATGGAAGACTTTGCCGACGAGATCAGGGAACGATATAGCGAAAAACCGCGCCGGCCTGCGTTGCTGGAAGAATTGGATCGGGCGGGGTTTTAGGCGGCAGGAGGTTGGATTGGGCGCGTCGCACTTTCACACACCAGCAAATCACACAAAACCTGGAATCTGCGTGCAGCCTTTCTAAACTCCCCCTTCCCTACCAAACCAAAGGTCGTCTGAAATCCGTTTTCAGACGACCTTTACGTCCGTAGGCAATGCGTTCCCGTATGCCGCACCCCAATCGGTTATAGTGGATTAACTTTAAACCGGTACGGCGTTGCCTCGCCTTGCCGTACTATCTGTACTGTGCCTTGTCCTGATTTAAATTTAATCCACTATAAATCATGTACACAACGCTTTCCCGCCATCTATAAACCTTTCCTGCTTTCAGACGACCTTTTGTCATTTTGTAAAGCAAGGATAAGAAAATTATGAAAGAATACCTGTTTGGCTTAATTGCCCTTGCTGCCTGACATGAAGAGGGTTACTCTTCTGCATAAATTTGATTTCATTACCCGGTCGGGGTTAAACGTAAAGGAACTTTGATGAAAAAATACCTCATGCTATTTGCTCTTTTCGCCGCTGCCGGCGCTCAGGCAAAAGAATTTTTCCGTGTGACTGATTTGCCCGACGGCTGGCAGGCGCATATTTCTGTCGAGGGCTGCAAAGACAATCATTGCGGCGGCAAAGGCGCGGTGTTTTTGTATCACCCTAAGAAGGAAACCACAAATGTTTTTAAGAGTGACGACCTGATATTTGAACGCGGCGAAGGCAGCAAAATCTCTGCGGCAAAAAGCCCTTTGATTATGAAAGACTTCACCTTTGACGGACGCAAGGATATTGCCGTTGCGACCGGCAATAAAGGTCCTAAAGACTCTCCTACATACGACATCTACGAGCAAGGCGAGTATGGTGATTTTAGCCAAAGTTATTCACTGACTGAATTGACCAAGAATTACATGGGGATGTTCCGCGTTGACAACAAACAAAAAGCGCTGATTGTGACGAACGAAGTTGACTGCTGCACCCGTATCGAAGAACACTACCGTTACAACCACGATGAGTATAGTCTGGTGCCGTTCTACTCCCGTTCAGTCGATACCTCTGACGAGGACAAATTCGTAGTAACTGAAACCCGAACCGACCGTCGTGGCAACGAGAAAACCACTACCCGAACCTACACGCCCGCACAGTGGAAACGTCTGAATAAATAATCCGGTCAGACCGGATATGAATCCGCCGCATGGTTGGCGGATGGTGCGAACGCAAAGGTCGTCTGAAAACTTGAGATTCAGGTTTTCAGACGACCTTTATCATAGAAAAATGCCCGCAAATCCCTTACAATACGCCCCTAAAATTTTGAAAGCACACAAGAATCATGGAAGCCGAAGTAATCAACCAGCTCAACAACACCCTGAACGATTTGGAAAAGCGCAGCGAAGACATCCGCGTCTATATGGACTATCAGGGCAAGAAGGACCGATTGGAAGAAGTCATCGGCCTTTCCGAAGACCCTGAGCTGTGGAACGACCCCAAACGCGCCCAAGAAATCGGCAAAGAGCGCAAAATCCTCGAAGGCATCGTGTTGACGCTCGACAACATCGCGTCGGGCATCGAAGACAACCGAATGCTGATTGAAATGACCGTCGAAGAAAACGACGAAGAAGGTTTCGCCGCCGTGCAGGAAGATGTGTCGGGGCTGGAAAAACAGATGGCGGATTTGGAGTTCAAACGGATGTTCAACCAGCCTGCCGACCCGAACAACTGCTTTATCGACATCACCGCAGGCGCGGGCGGTACGGAAGCGGAAGACTGGGCGGGCATGCTGTTCCGTATGTACAGCCGCTACGCCGAACGCAAAGGCTTCAAAATCGAAATCCTCGAAGAAGACGATGGCGAAATCGCGGGCATCAACCGCGCCACCATCCGCGTGGAGGGCGAATACGCCTACGGTTTGCTGCGCACGGAAACCGGCGTTCACCGCCTGGTGCGCTACTCGCCGTTTGACTCGAACAACAAACGCCATACGTCGTTCTCATCCGTGTTCGTGTACCCCGAAATCGACGATTCCATCGAAATCGAAATCAACCCTGCCGATTTGCGCATCGACACCTACCGTGCATCAGGCGCGGGCGGTCAGCACATCAACAAAACCGATTCCGCCGTGCGTATTACACACGAGCCGACGGGAATTGTGGTGCAATGTCAAAACGACCGTTCGCAACATGCCAACAAAGCCGCCGCGATGGAAATGTTGAAATCCAAACTGTATGAATTGGAGATGCGCAAACGCAACGAAGAGAAACAGGCGTTGGAAGAAGGCAAGTCCGATGTGGGTTGGGGCAGCCAAATCCGCTCATACGTCTTGGACTCCTCGCGCATCAAAGACTTGCGCACGGGCTACGAAGTCGGCAACACCAAAGCCGTATTGGACGGCGATTTGGACGGCTTCATCGAAGCCAGCCTGAAACAGGGCGTGTAAACCTCAAAATATCAAAAGGTCGTCTGAAAACCAGAGATTTTGGTTTTCAGACGACCTTTTTGTTTTCTCAGTTCGCTTTCAGCCCGACTTATTTACATTTCTCTTTAGCCGCATTGACGGCGGCGGTCAGGCTTTTTTCGTTGACTTCGCCGGTGATGGTTTGTTTGTAGCCGCACTTCGGAGCTTCGACGACGGTGAACGGCAATACGCCGACGTTGTTGCCGTAAGACTTCATGAAATTGCGGCTGTCCGCGCCGGTATAGCGCCAAACATGATAGCTGACGGGGGTTTGTTTCAGGAATTTGCCGATGTTGTCGGATGTATCCAACGCGATGCCGACCATATCGACGCTGCCTTTTTTCTGCGCTTTGTACCAAGCGGACATGGCGGGCATTTCCTTACGGCACGGACCGCACCAGGTCGCCCACAGGTTCACCACGCGCACGGGGGCTTTGAGCGATTGCAGGCTTTGCGGTTTGTTGTCGTTCCAGCCTGCCAGCGGGTCGGCGGCAAACGCAGGGGCAGACAGGGCGGCAGTCATCAAAACAGAGGCAAGCAATAATTTTTTCATAAGTTCCATCCTTTGCATCAATCAGATGAACGCATTGTAACCCCTTTCAGCGTGCTGTCTATGGAGAAAATGAAGATGTTGGATTTTAGCGGTAAAAAATGACGATTATTGGGTGATAAGTTGAGGAAATCGCCAAGGCAGCCGATAATAAAGCCCATCAGCAAAATCTAAAAACATTGGAGAACCCTATGTCGTCTGAATTCACGCTCTACCACAATCCGCGTTGCAGCAAATCGCGCGCCGCTTTCGACCTGCTCGAAGCGCGCGGCATCAAAGCCGAAGTCGTCAAATACCTTGACACCCCGCCCGACTTGGCAACACTGAAAGACATTTTCGCCAAGCTTGGCTTGGAGTCCGTACGCGGCATGATGCGCGTCAAAGACGACTTGTACAAAGAACTCGGTTTGGACAAGCCCGACCTCGACAACCAAGCCCTGCTCGAAGCCATCGCTGCCCACCCTGCCCTGCTCGAACGCCCCATCCTGACCACACAGGACAAAGCCGCCATCGGCAGACCGCTCGAAAACATCGAAGCCTTGTTGGACTGAAGCGCGGGAAGGCCGTCCCCAAATGATTTCCCTGTTCCGCAGCCGCAACGGCTTGCGCTACTACCTCTTTCGCGGCATAGGCCTGAGTATCCTGCTGGTACTCGGCATATTCGGCGAGGGCGCATGGCAGGTGTACCACACCGGCTCGCAGCCGCTGCCGCGTCATGTCCGCGCCGATGCCGCCCTCGTGCTCGGCGCCGCCGCGTGGGACAAACGGCCTTCGCCCATCTTCCGCGAACGCATCAACCACGCCATCACCCTCTACCAAAGCCACCGCGTCGAAAAAATCGTTTTCACCGGCGGAACACCCAAAAAAGGCTACATGACCGAAGCCGAAGTCGGTCGGCGCTACGCCCTCAAACAAGGCATACCCGCGCACAACATCCTCTTTGAAAACACCTCGCGCAATACCTACGAAAACATCCGCAACATCCGCCCGATACTGCGCGCCGAGGGCATCGGAAGCATCATCATCGTCAGCGACCCCTACCACCTCGCCCGCGCCCTCGAAATCGCCTCCGACCTCGACATTGAAGCCTACATCTCCGCCACGCCGACCACGCGGTTCGACCAAAGCAAAGAAAAAAACAAATTCCTGCTTCAAGAAAGCTACGCCCTCTTCCTCTACCGCATCGGCAAATGGAGCGAAAACTTTTGGGACTGGCTGACGATGAGTAAAACAGAAGACGAATAAAGGAAAAAAGGTCGTCTGAAAACTGAACTGCACCCCAAAAGTTGGACACATCCCTTCCAACTCACAAGGTGCAG
>CAUSOO010000029.1:0-28358 GCA_963533245.1 uncultured Neisseria sp. | reverse complement strand
GGCCTTCGCCGTGGCTGACGACGACGGGCAGGCTGGAGCCTTGCATTTCGTTCAGGATCAGGGAAGCTGATTGGGGGACGTGAACCATGCTCAGGCGCGCTTCGAACTGTTCGCTCAGGTTGCGTTTGAACTTCGGCCAGCCTGCCGTGCCGGGGATGATTTCGGCGAGGTTGCTGACCATTTGACAGCCGTTGCACACGCCCAATGTCAGCGTGTTCGGGTCGTCGAAGAAGGCGGCGAACTGGTCGCGCAAGGCGGGGTGGAACAGGATGGATTTCGCCCAGCCTTCGCCCGCGCCGAGTACGTCGCCGTAGCTGAAGCCGCCGCACGCCGCCAGCATTTTGAAGTCGGCAAGGTGGACGCGGCCTGCCATCAGGTCGGACATATGCACGTCGTAGGCATCGAATCCGGCGCGTGTGAAGGCGGCGGCCATTTCGATTTGCCCGTTCACGCCCTGTTCGCGCAGGATGGCGATTTTGGGTTTGGCGCCGCTGTTGACGAAAGGCGCGGCGATGTCTTCGTTCACATCAAACTTCACGTCGGCAAACAATGCGCTGCGGTCGTTGTCGCCAATCAGGGCGAACTCGCTGTCGGCGCAGGCGGGGTTGTCGCGCAGGCGTTGGATGGCGTGGCTGGTTTCCTGCCATGCGCGTTGCAGGTCGGCGCGGTATTGTTCCAACACGATGCCTGCCTGATTGCGGATAACGATTTTTTCGTCAGAACCGATGGTGGCAACGGTATGCAAGGGCAGTGCCGCCGCTTTGAACAAGGCTTCTACTGCCGCGACATCTTGTTTGGCGATTTGAATCACTGCGCCCAGTTCTTCATTGAACAATGCGCGGATGCTGGCTTCGTTGACATCGGCTTGGTTGGCAACCAGTGAAGTCAAATCCACATTCAGCCCGCACCGCCCCGCAAACGCCATCTCCGCCAGCGTCGCAAACAAGCCGCCGTCGCTGCGGTCGTGATACGCCAAGAGTTTGTCTTCGGCGACAAGCTGTTGAATCACGTTGTAAAACGCTTTCAAACGACCTGTATCGTCCAAGTCGGGCGCATCGCCGCTCATATTGTTATAGACCTGACCGAACGCGGAGCCGCCCATACGCGCTTTGCCGAAGCCCAAATCGACAAACAGCAATACGCTGTCTTCGACGTTTTTCAATTCGGGCGTAACGGTTTTGCGTACGTCTTTGACAGGTGCGAACGCGGAGATAATCAGGCTCAACGGCGAGACGACGGATTTTTTCTCTTCGCCGTCCTGCCAAACGGTTTTCATCGACAGGCTGTCTTTGCCCACGGGGATGCTCAAATCCAATGCCTGACAGGCTTTAGAGACGGCTTCGACGGTGCGGTAGAGTTTTTCGTCTTCGCCTTCGTTGCCGCACGCCGCCATCCAGTTGGCGGAAAGTTTGATGTTGCCGATGTCGCCGATGTTGACCGCCGCGATGTTGGTGATGGCTTCGCCGATGCACATTCTTCCCGAAGCAGGCGCGTCAAACAGGGCGACGGTCGGTTTTTCACCCATAGACATCGCTTCGCCGCGATAGGTGTTGAAGCCCATCATGGTAACGGCGCAGTCGGCTACGGGGGTTTGGTATTTGCCGACCATTTGGTCGCGGTGGGTCATGCCGCCGACGCTGCGGTCGCCGATGGTAATCAGGAAGTTTTTGGCGGCTACGGCAGGCAGGCGCAGAACGCGGTAGGCGGCTTCGGTGATGTCGATATTGCCCGCGTTAAACGGTTTTTCAGACGACGTAACTGTTTTGTCAGTACGCGTGGTTTTGGGTGGTTTGCCGAGCAAGACGTTCAGCGGCAAATCGACGGGATTGTTGGAGAACAAATCGTCGCGCACTTTCAAATGGCCGTCGTCGGTCGCCGTGCCGACTACGGCAAACGGGCAGCGTTCGCGTTCGCAGATGGCGCGGAAGGTGTCCAAATCTTTTTCCAAAATCGACAACACATAACGTTCTTGCGATTCGTTGCACCAGATTTGCAGCGGGTTGAGGCCGTGTTCTTCCAGCGGCACTTCGCGCAGTTTGAATACCGCGCCGCGGCCGGCATCGTTGACGAGTTCGGGGAAGGCGTTAGACAGACCGCCCGCGCCGACGTCGTGGATGGAGATAATCGGGTTTTTGTCGCCAAGCTGCCAGCAGCGGTCGATCACTTCCTGCGCGCGGCGTTCGATTTCGGGGTTGCCGCGTTGTACGGAGTTGAAGTCTAAAGAGGCGTCGTTTGTACCGGTATTCATCGAAGAAGCCGCGCCGCCGCCCAAGCCGATAAGCATCCCCGGGCCGCCCAGTTGGATCAGCAACGCGCCTTCGGGGATTTCGTCTTTATGCGTTTGCTGCGCCTGAATGCTGCCCAAGCCGCCTGCAATCATAATCGGTTTGTGGTAGCCGCGAACCTGACCATCAAACTTCTCTTCAAAGGTGCGGAAGTAGCCCAAGAGGTTCGGGCGGCCGAATTCGTTGTTGAACGCCGCGCCGCCGATGGGGCCTTCAATCATGATGTCCAGCGGCGAAGAAATGTGTTCCGGCTTGCCGTAGTCTTGTTCCCACGGCTGTTTGAGGTCGGGAATGTTGAGGTTGGAGACGGTAAAGCCGGTCAAGCCCGCTTTCGGACGCGAACCTTTGCCCGTTGCACCTTCGTCGCGGATTTCGCCGCCCGCTCCCGTTGCTGCGCCTGCAAACGGCGCAATGGCGGTCGGGTGGTTGTGCGTTTCCACTTTCATGATGATGTGCGTGTCTTCCTCGTGGAAGCGGTAGCCTTGGTTTTCCGCCGCATTCGGATAGAAACGCTCGATTTTTGCGCCTTCGATCACGGATGAATTGTCTTTATAGGCAACGACCGTACCTTCGGGATGCGCGTTGTGCGTGTCGCGTATCATGCCAAAGAGCGATTTCGGCTGTTTTTCGCCGTTGAGGATGAAATCGGCGTTGAAGATTTTGTGGCGGCAGTGTTCGCTGTTTGCCTGCGCGAACATCATCAGCTCCACATCGGACGGATTGCGCTGCAAAGCCTGATAATTTTCAACCAGATAATCGATTTCGTCGGCGGAGAGTGCCAAACCCATTTCGGTATTGGCTTTGACCAAAGCCTCTTTACCGCCGCCCAAAACATCGACGCTGGAGAAAGTTTCGGATTCGAGATGGTGGAATAATTTGGAGGCCGTCTGAAAATCGGGCAGCACGGATTCGGTCATGCGGTCGTGCAGCAACGCCGCCCATTGCTGTTTCTGTTCATCATTCAGACGACCTTCCAGCCACACCGCCATGCCGCGCTCGATGCGCTCTATGCCTTCCAAACCGCAGTTTTCCGCGATATTGGTTGCCTTGGAAGCCCACGGCGAAATCGTACCCAAACGGGGCGTTACCAAAAATAAATGCAAGCCCTCGCGCGCTTCGGGCGTTTCTTTAACGCTTTGCGCCGCCAACAAGGCTTGCAGTTTTTCGACAGTCGCGGCATCCAGTGCTTTCTCGCTGCCGACAAAATACCAAAATTCGCTTTTCAGTTTCACTTCGGGCAGACCGAGTGCGGCCGCTTTTTGCAAGAGTTTTTCAACACGGAAATCGGAAAGGGCGGTAACGCCGCGCAAGGGCAAAACAACAGACATGATTCAGCTCTCAAATGCGGTTGGGAAAGGCTGTATTATACGCCGAATGGGTCTGGGTTGCTTGGTAATTTGAGTGAAAATGTTGACAATTTTTCAGACGACCTGCGCTGGGTGGGGCGGAAGGGTCGTCTGAAAAATCTTGATTGAAACCTATGCAATACTCTGATTTAAATTGATTTTGCAGGGATTTAAATCAAAGGATTATAGGCTGATTTGAAAAAAGCCGATGGCGGTTTACGGAAGGTTTATTCCAAAAATTTATCGTTTATTCTTTTGATAAATCGGCATGAGTTCAGGCAGCATTCTGCGGATGGCGTTGATGCGCGTCTGATTGGCCGGGTGGGTGGACAAAATCGCAATGGACGAGCTGCCTTCAAGTTTGCTCATTTTTTCCCAAACGCTGATGGCAGCCTCCGGATTGTAGCCCGCCTGAGCCATCAAACGTACGCCACCTGCGTCCGCTTCGCTTTCCTGATGGCGAGAAAAGGGCTTGGAAGCAAGTAAATCCGTACCCAATCCGACAATATTGGCATCGACTCCAGATGCACCCGCTAAAATAGAACCGCCCAATCCCGTCAGCACTTGGCCGCCAATCGCTTTTTTGCCATGTTCCAGCAGGGCGTGGGTCATCTCGTGACCGATAACGGCGGCGATTTCGTCGTCCGTCAATTTCAAACGCTCAACCATGCCGGTGTACATCGCCATTTTGCCTCCGGGCATTGCCCAAGCATTCAATTCGTTGCCGCGGAAAACATTCATCTGCCAATTGAAAGGTGTGCCAGTTTGGTTGGCCTGGTTGGCATAGGGTTTCAGGCGTTCGAATACGGCTTTGATACGGCGCGAAGTGTGGGAAGTATTGTCCAAAACGCGTTGCGACTGCGCTTGCTGTACCACTTGCGAATAGTTTTTGGCGGCAGCCTCGTTGAGCGATGCCGTATCGTATCCCACCATATCGGCAACGGAAGTACAGCCGGTCAAAGCCATAATAGCCCCCAACTGCATCAACTGTTTTTTGTATAGTGGATTAACTTTAAACCAGTACGGCGTTGCCTCGCCTTGCCGTACTATCTGTACTGTCTGCGGCTTCGTCGCCTTGTCCTGATTTAAATTTAATTTACTATATATTTGTTTGTTCGGCATTTGCATCTCCTAATATTGTTAAAATCAAGATTCTTCAATCGGATTGCATGCGGTATTTCTGCACATCATATAAAAAATGCCGTCTGATTTTCAGACGGCATAACAAATATTTTAAGAGCGGCGCTGCAACATCCAAGATTCGATCTTACGCGCGTCGTTGACTCGGGTTGTCGAAGTCGGCGAGTTCAGCAATACGATGGTAATCGGTTGGTTTTGGACGTTTGCCTTAACCACCATCGAACGTCCTGCTTCGCGGATATAACCGGTTTTCTGAAGCTCGATGTTCCAGCTGCCTTCGCGGACGAGGGCGTTGGAGTTTTTATAGTTTTGGCGGCCGTTTGCCGTCCAAACCGAGCCGTAGTTGGAGGTCGTGTTTTTGCGGATAAGCGGATATTTGCTCGCTGCGGCGACCATGCGGTTCAAATCGTTGGCGGTTGATACGTTTTGGAAATTCAGGCCGGTAGGTTCGTAGAAACGGCTGCTGTGCATGCCCAGGCTTTGCGCTTTGGCATTCATGGCGGCAACAAACGCCGACATACCGCCCGGATAGGTACGGCCCAGCGCGTGTGTTGCGCGGTTTTCGCTGCTCATCAGGCTCAGGTGCAGCAATTCGCCGCGCGTCAGCGTCGTGCCGACGGCAAGGCGGCTGCCTGTACCTTTCAGGCGGTCGATTTCGTCGGAGGTAATGGTAATGCGCTCGTTCATATCCAAACGCGCATCCAAGACGACCATCGCGCTCATCAGTTTGGAAATGGACGCGATCGGCATCACGCGGTCTGCGTTTTTCTGATACAGGATTTCGCCTGTTTTGTTGTTAAAAATCAGGGCGGACTGCGATGTCAAAAGCGGCCCCGCCATCATCGCCTGAGCCTCGATTTTTTGTGCGTGGCTTAATGCGAAAGCTTCCATCGGGTCATTTTGGGTTGGAAAATTTTGTTCCAAAAATTGACCCAAAACGTCCATATCGTCTGCAGCGGCAGGGGCGGCGGCGACAGTCAACGCCATACCCAAACAGGCGGCACTCAGTGTTTTATAAAATTTCATAACCGACATACTTCAACCAGTAGAATTTAAGACAATTGAATTATTAAAGGGGGTATTTTGCTTAAAATACAACAAAATGTAAAGTTTAATATGGCTTTTTTGCGTTTGTTTGCATCTTTTTCCCAAATTGGAAACAATCTTAAGGATGGGAAATTGTGGCGTGTTGCCACGCGTCGGAGGGTCGTCTGAAAACCTTACGCCCAACAGCTTGCCATACGGTATTTGATAAACCTTAAGATACTGATTATACTTACCGACTTTGCCGAAAACCGTTCCCGCAGCATTCGGATGACGGTTTGCCGATATTGCTTGAAAACAGAAGATAAATTATGACTGAAGAAAAACGCTCCTGCTCGTTTTGCGGAAAATCCGAGCATGAAGTCAAAAACCTGATTGAAGGCGAAAACGCTTTTATCTGTAACGAATGTGTAGAAACTTGCGGCGTGATGCTGCAAAGTTCAGACGACCTCTCCGCAGACAAATCTGCAACGGATGCGTCCCATCCGAACAACAAGCTGCCCACGCCTGCCGAAATCGTCGCCAACCTCAACGACCACGTTATCGGTCAGGAACAAGCCAAGAAAGCCTTGGCGGTGTCGGTGTACAACCATTACAAACGCCTGCGCCATCCCAAAGCCAACGGCAACGTCGAATTGTCGAAATCTAATATCCTGCTTATCGGTCCGACCGGTTCAGGTAAAACCCTGTTGGCGCAGTCTTTGGCGCGCAAACTGGACGTGCCGTTCGTGATGGCGGACGCGACCACGCTGACCGAGGCGGGTTACGTCGGTGAAGACGTCGAACAAATCATTACCAAGCTTTTGGGTAAATGCGATTTCGATGTTGAAAAAGCCCAACGCGGAATCGTCTATATTGATGAAATCGACAAAATCTCCCGCAAAAGCGACAACCCGTCGATTACCCGCGACGTATCCGGCGAAGGCGTGCAACAAGCCTTGCTGAAACTGATTGAAGGTACGGTTGCCAGCGTTCCGCCCCAAGGCGGCCGTAAGCATCCGAATCAGGAATTTATCAACGTCGATACGACCAACATCCTGTTTATCTGCGGCGGCGCGTTTGCAGGCTTGGAAAAAGTCATCCGTCAGCGTACTGAAAAAGGTGGTATCGGTTTTGGCGCGTCCGTTCACAGCAAGGACGAAAATGCCGACATTACCGGATTGTTTGAAATCGTTGAGCCTGAAGACTTGATTAAATTCGGTCTGATTCCCGAGTTAATCGGCCGTCTGCCCGTCATCGCTACACTGGCGGAATTGGATGAAGACGCATTGGTCAACATTTTGACCGAGCCGAAAAATGCCTTGGTGAAACAATATCAAACCCTGTTCGGCATGGAAAATGTCGAATTGGAATTTGAAGAAGAAGCCCTGCGCAGCATCGCCCGTCAGGCAATGGAACGTAAAACCGGCGCGCGCGGCCTGCGCTCCATCGTTGAACGCTGCCTCTTGGACACCATGTATCAACTGCCTGATTTGAAAGGCGTGACCAAAGTTGTCATCGGTAAAAACGTCATTGAGAAAGGCGAACAGCCCAAGCTCCTGCGTGAAGACGGAAGCGAATATCAGGCAAACGCTCGGTAAAAGAACGAACCGGTCATTCCGATAAAACATAAAAGGTCGTCTGAAACCCTGTTTTCAGACGACCTTTTCGTATTTTTCAAGATAATTCGTTTCAATAGCAAACACCTATTACATCCGATAACATAAATATTCCAATTTTTGCCAAACTGGTCTATGATACCTAAAAGGATTGTTTACAATTCTTTGATTGCAAATCATTTGCAACGGATAGAAGAAAAACAGAAAAAAGGAACAAAGAGATGTTAGAAGCCTATCGCAAAGCCGCCGCCGAGCGCGCTGCCCTCGGTATCCCGCCCCTCCCTTTGAACGCGCAGCAAACCGCCGATTTGGTTGAGCTGCTGAAAAACCCGCCCGCAGGCGAAGGTGAATTCTTGGTCGAACTGCTTGCCCATCGTGTACCGCCCGGTGTGGACGATGCCGCCAAAGTCAAAGCCTCATTCCTGGCTGCCGTTGCCGAAGGCAGCGCATCCAGCCCGCTGATTTCCCCCGAATATGCGACCGAACTTTTAGGTACGATGCTCGGCGGTTACAACATTCATGCCTTAATCGAACTTTTGGACAACGACAAACTCGCGCCTATTGCCGCCAAAGGTTTGAAACATACGCTTCTGATGTTCGATTCTTTCCACGACGTTCAGGAAAAAGCCGAAAAAGGCAATAAATACGCGCAGGAAGTTTTGCAATCTTGGGCGGATGCCGAATGGTTCACCTCACGCGCCAAAGTTCCCGAAAAAATTACCGTTACCGTCTTCAAAGTTGACGGCGAAACCAATACAGACGACCTCTCTCCCGCACCCGACGCATGGAGCCGTCCCGATATTCCGCTGCACGCGCTGGCGATGCTGAAAAACCCGCGCGACGGCATCACGCCCGACAAACCGGGCGAAGTCGGTCCGATTAAATTGTTGGAAGAACTCAAAGCCAAAGGTCATCCCGTTGCCTATGTCGGCGACGTGGTCGGTACCGGCTCTTCACGCAAATCCGCCACCAACTCCGTCATTTGGCATACCGGCGAAGACATCCCGTTCGTACCGAACAAACGTTTCGGCGGCGTATGCTTGGGCGGCAAAATCGCGCCGATTTTCTTCAATACTCAAGAAGACTCCGGCGCGTTGCCGATTGAAGTCGATGTTTCCGCGCTGAAAATGGGTGATGTCGTCGATATTCTGCCTTATGAAGGCAAAATCGTGAAAAACGGCGAAACCGTTGCCGAGTTCAGCCTGAAATCCCAAGTATTGCTGGACGAAGTGCAAGCCGGTGGCCGTATCAACCTGATTATCGGCCGCGGTCTGACCGCCAAAGCGCGCGAAGCCCTGAAACTGCCTGCTTCCACCGAATTCCGCCTGCCGCAAGCGCCTGCCGAAAGCAAAGCCGGTTTCACATTGGCGCAAAAAATGGTCGGTCGCGCCTGCGGTCTGCCCGAAGGACAAGGCGTACGCCCGGGTACTTATTGCGAACCGCGCATGACGACTGTCGGTTCGCAAGACACTACCGGCCCGATGACCCGCGACGAGTTGAAAGACTTGGCTTGTTTGGGCTTCTCCGCCGATATGGTGATGCAGTCTTTCTGTCACACCGCGG
Source organism: uncultured Neisseria sp. (assembly GCA_963533245.1). Lineage (GTDB taxonomy): Bacteria > Pseudomonadota > Gammaproteobacteria > Burkholderiales > Neisseriaceae > Neisseria. The sequence goes on along the minus strand of CAUSOO010000029.1, from coordinate 19,382 downwards.
CTTATCCCAAACCTGTCGATGTGAGAACCCATAAAGAACTGCCCGCCTTTATTTCTACCCGTGGCGGCGTATCTCTGCGTCCGGGAGACGGCGTGATCCACTCATGGCTCAACCGCTTGCTGCTGCCTGATACCGTCGGTACCGGCGGCGACAGCCACACCCGTTTCCCTATCGGTATTTCCTTCCCCGCAGGCTCCGGTCTGGTTGCTTTCGCAGCAGCCACCGGCGTGATGCCGCTCGATATGCCTGAGTCCGTATTGGTACGCTTCAGCGGCAAGCTGCAACCGGGCGTAACCCTGCGCGATTTGGTGAACGCCATTCCGCTTTACGCGATTAAACAAGGTTTACTCACCGTTGCCAAAGCCGGTAAGAAAAACATCTTCTCCGGCCGCATCCTCGAAATCGAAGGCCTGCCTGATTTGAAAGTGGAACAAGCCTTTGAATTGACCGACGCGTCTGCTGAGCGCTCCGCCGCCGGCTGTACCGTGAAGCTCAACAAAGAGCCGATTATCGAGTACATGAAATCCAACGTCGTATTGATGAAAAACATGATTGCCGACGGCTATCAAGACCCGCGCACGCTGGAGCGCCGCATCAAAGCCATGGAAAAATGGCTGGCGAATCCGGAGCTGCTCGAAGCGGATAAAGATGCCGAATACGCCGCCGTGATTGAAATCAACATGGACGACATCAAAGAGCCGATTATCGCCTGCCCGAACGACCCGGACGACGTATGCTTCATGTCCGAACGTTCCGGCACCAAAATCGACGAAGTGTTCATCGGTTCGTGCATGACCAACATCGGCCACTTCCGCGCCGCTTCCAAACTCTTGGAAGGCAAGTCCGACATCCCCGTCCGCCTGTGGATGGCACCGCCGACCAAAATGGACGCGAAAGAGTTGTCCGACGAAGGCCACTACGGCGTACTCGGTCGCGCCGGCGCGCGTATGGAAATGCCGGGTTGTTCGCTGTGTATGGGTAACCAAGCCCAAGTACACGAAGGCGCGACAGTCATGTCCACTTCCACCCGAAACTTCCCGAACCGCCTGGGTAAAAACACCTTCGTTTATCTCGGCTCGGCAGAGTTGGCGGCGATTTGCTCCAAACTGGGCAAAATCCCGACCGTTGAGGAATACCAAGCCAACATCGGCATCATCAATGAACAGGGCGACCAAATCTACCGCTACATGAACTTCAACGAAATCGACAGCTACAACGAAGTAGCCGAGACCGTGAATGTTTAACAGGTAGGTAAAACCGTTTCAGACGACCCCTCAGAGGCTAAACCTGTGAGGTCGTCTGAAAACAAAAAAAACAGAACAGTTTTCGCTGTTCTGTTTTTTTATAGTGGATTAAATTTAATCCACTATATTCTTGAGCTTAACGCCGCTCCTGCCTGCGTATCAGCCAAACGGCGAGCAGGGCGAAGGCTATGGTGGGCAGTGCGCCGGCGAGGAAGGGTGGGACGCCGTAGAGTTGGCTGGTAAACCCGAAGAGCCGTCCGGCGAAGTGGAACAGCAAGCCGAGGCAGATGCCGCCGAAGAGTTTCAAGCCCATATTGCCGTGGCGGGTGGTTTGCGGGGTGAAGGCGAAGGCGACGAGTGCCATCACCCAGGCGGCGACGGGGTAAACCAATTTGCGCCACCAGGCGATGGCGTAGATTTGGGTGTTTTGGTTGTTGTTTTCGAGGTGGCTGATGTAGGTGGTCAGTTCGCCGACCGACATTTGGTCGGGTTTGACAAGCAATACGTCCATCAGGTTGCGTTTGACGGCGATCGGCCAGTTTTCTTCGGCGGCAGTCGAGACTTCGACTTTGTCTTCGCTAAGCGTGCTGCGGCGGATGTTTTTCAACTGCCAACTGCCGTCGTTGTTTAAAACGGCGGATTCGGCTTCCGTTGCCTGCGTCAGTTCGTTTTTGTCGTTGCGCACCCAAATTTTAATGCCCAGCAGGGTATGGTCGGGCAGCATTTCGCGCACGTTGATGATGCTGTTTTTTTCTTTGAGCCAAAGCCCGGTATTGCCGGTGCTGATTTTGCCGTTGATGGCGGCGGATTTGATGTTTTCGGCTTTTTGGCTGAGGGTGGGGGCAATCCATTCGCCGAGCGCGGCGGTGGCGATGGCGAAAATCAGTCCGAACTGCGACAGGATCAGCAGCAGTTTTTTGGTGCTCATGCCGCTTGCTTTTATGACGGTCAGTTCGCTGCCGGCAGCAAGCTGGCTGAGGGAGACGAGTCCGCCGATGAGGACGGCGAGGGGCATGAGTTCGTAGGCGCGCGCGGGCATCTGCATGAGGACGTATTGCGCCATGGTTGCGCCGTTATAGCTGCCTTTGCCCAAGTCGCCGACTTCGTTGATGATCTCGAAAAAGCTGTATAGGGCGAGGAAGGCCAAGAGGGCGTAAACCGCCATAACCGCCATTTGGCGGATGATGTAACGTGAAATCAGGTTCATTTTCCGCCTTTCAATGTCAGACTTTTGCCAACCGCCTGCCAGAAGGGCTGGCTGGGCATGCTGCGGACGCGCAGGAGTACGACGGCGATGGCGAACATGATGATGTGCATGGGTAGCAGTCCGAGCCAGAAATGGATTTTGCCGTCTTCCACGGCATTGCGCAGGAAGGTCAATCCGTTTTGGTAAATCAGGAAAAGCCCGATGGCGACGAGGATGTTGTAGGTGTGGCCGCTGCGCGGGTTGAAATAGGAAAGCGGCACGGCAAGCAGGCAGAGCAGGAGGACGCTGACGGTCAGCGAGATACGCCACATCAATTCCGCCTGATGTTGCGGGTTGCTGCTGCCGATGAGCTGCGATGTCGGGATGGTGCGGCGGTGGGAAACGGGGTCGATGAGTTTGGGCGTGGTGCTGATAATCAGGCTGAGGTTTTGGAAGGAAACGCGGTTGTAGTCGGCTTTGCCGGGCGTACCGCTGTAACGGTAGCCGTTGCGCAGGTCGAGCGTGCGCTTGTTGTCGTTCAGCGAGAAATTGCCTTCTTTGGCGAAGATAATGTTGTCGTTGCCGTTTTTATCCTGTTCGCGCAGGAACAGATTTTTCATGATGCCCGATTCGGTGTCGAAGGTTTCGACGAAGTAAACCCTGCCGTTGCGCTTGCCCAGGCTGTTGAACTCGCCTGCTTCCACCATGGACAATTCTTGTTTCTGCTTGAGGAGTTCGGCGTATTCGCGGCTGCGCAGTTCTGCCCACGGCATCACCCAAAGCTGCATGACGGCAATCAAGATGGCAAACGGCACGGCAAACTGCATGACGGGGCGTATCCATTGCCTCAACGCCAGCCCGCAGGAGAGCCAGACCGACATTTCGCTGTCGCGCCAGTAGCGGGTCAACACGGTCAGCGTGCTGATGAAAGCGGTCAAAACCAGCAAAAGCGGCGTCATGCCGATAACCCAGAAGCCGACCAATGCCAACACGGCATCGATGGCGACGCGCCCGTCGGCGGCTCGGCCGAGCAGGTTGATTGCCTGAGTGGAGACCAACACCGCCAAGAGGACGACGAAAATGCCGACGGCGGTAAAAGAGAGTTCTTTGATGAAGTTTCTTTGATAAATCATAGAATCGCGGCTAGGAGCGGTAGCGGTTCGGCGCAGGCGGATTGTCTGCGCAAGGTTTCAGACGACCTCTCAAATGGAGTACAATCTTTCCAACCGTTTTCAGACGACCCCTTAATGCAAAGGGTCGTCTGAAACTACCCGAAACCATCTCAATCAGGAGAATAAACGTGGAATTTAGCACAAAAGCCGGAACCTTGCAGCCGCAACAGGCAGGCGCGCAGTTATTTGTCTGCACCGAAACTGCACAATTAAACCACCCGACCGCCCTTGCCCTTTTGTCTTCACTTGAAGAAGGTCAAACTTTTGCCGACACCAAAATCCCGACGGACAACGGTTTGCAGGCAGTTGCCGTCGTCCGCCTCGAAAAAACCGACCGCGCCGCGCTGAACAAAGCTGCCGCCGAAGCCGCGAAATGGGCGCAAAATCAGGAAACGGTCAATGCGGACATCCATGCCTTCGATGAAGCGCAAGCCGCCGCCGTTGCCGAAGCGTTTGCCATCGCGTTCGGCAACGCCGCCTACCGTTTCGACCGCTACAAAAAAGAAGCCAAACCCGCCAAATTCGCACAAGCCGTGTTCCACACCGCACACGAAGCCGCCGTCAAAGAAGCCTTACGCGTCGCCGAAGCGCAAGTTTACGGACAAAGCCTCTGCCGCGACTTGGGCAATGCCGCGCCCAACGAATGCACGCCCGAATTTTTAGCGCGCACCGCCAAAGCCGAAGCCGAAAAACTGGGCGCACACGCCAAAATCATCGAAAAAGACTACATCAAAGAGAACATGGGTTCGTTCTGGTCGGTCGCCAAAGGCAGCGTGGAAGACCCCTATCTGATTGAATTGAGCTACTTCGGCGCGGCCGACAAAGAAGCCGCCCCCGTCGTCTTGGTCGGCAAAGGCATCACCTTCGACACCGGCGGCATCTCCCTCAAACCCGGTTTGAACATGGACGAAATGAAGTTTGACATGTGCGGCGCGGCAACCGTCATCAGCACCTTCTGCGCCGCCGTCAAACTGCAACTGCCGATCAACCTCGTCGCCGTCGTCGCCACCTGCGAAAACATGCCTTCCGGCGCGGCAAACAAACCGGGCGACGTCGTGAAAAGCATGAAAGGCTTGACGATTGAAGTGTTGAACACCGATGCCGAGGGTCGTCTGATTTTGTGCGACGCGCTCACTTACGCCGAGCAGTTCAAACCCAAAGCCGTTATCGACGTCGCCACCCTGACCGGCGCGTGTATCATCGCCTTGGGACATGACGTCAGCGGCGTGATGGGCAACAATCAGGATTTGGTCGACAGCCTGCTTGCCGCCTCCCGCAACGTGGACGACAAAGCATGGCAACTGCCGCTCTTTGAAACCTACAAAGACCAGCTCAAATCCAACTTCGCCGACATCCCCAACATCGGCACGCCCGGCGCAGGCACGATTACCGCCGCCACCTTCCTGTCCTATTTCACCGAAGACTACCCGTGGGCGCACCTCGACATCGCGGGTACGGCATGGAAATCCGGCAGCGAAAAAGGCGCGACCGGCCGCCCCGTTCCCTTGTTGTTGAACTACCTGCGCAACGTGAAATAGCCTGAACACCTGCGGGGTAAAGCAACCGACCCCGCAGGTCGTCTGAAAACGGAACGCATCAACTAATGCAGGCTGTTCGAAAACATATCGGGTTTGGTAACCCCATTATGCAGCGTTGTTGTTCATCGTCCAGCAGTCGGTAATCTTACCGTCTTTGATTTTCAGAAAATCCGTACCGACTTTGACGGCGGTTTGGTTACCGAGCGTAGCGGTTACACGCCAATATGCAGAAATTGTGTCGCCGTCGCGGAACGGACCGAGTACGATTTCATAATGCAAATCTGCTTTAGCACGAATGGTAGCTATCCAAGCCTTTGCACTGGCTATGTCAGTTACGGGCGCGGGTGGTGGAGTGGAATCAGCGGTCAGATGTGCTTTGAAGTTGTTTGACAGCAGTTCATCAGCAATGTTGAGATTGCCATTCCACATCTGTGTCCATGCAGTATAGATTTTTTGTGTTTCAATCATGCTTTCGTCTCTTAACGGTGTTGGGTAATAAGGAAAATCCTGTGCTGAAAAGCTGGGAAATGATGCTATGCAATCTTACCTGTCGTCAATATTGATACGAAAACTGCCTGAATGCAGCCTGCGCTTTACCTGCCCCAAAAAAACAAACGGAGAACCATGATGAAACCGCTATTTGCCGCATTATCCGTCGCCTTTCTGCTCGGTACGACCGTCAACGTTCACGCCGCGGAACAGGCCAAACCTACCGACCGCAGCGTCCAAGTGTACAAAAAAGCCGACTTGGCGGAGTGGAACCGCGAAAACGCAGCCGGAGGCAAAGGCCCGCTGCTCGGCCGCTTCGCCTTCAACCGCCACCAGACCACCGCACAAGACGCGTTCAGGGAAATCGGCTGGCTGACCCTGCCGCCGGGCGCATCCATCGGCGAACACAAACACACCGACAACGAAGACGTTTACATCATCGTATCGGGCAAAGGCGTGTTTACCGACAGCACGGGCAAACAGACCCAAGTCGGCGCCGGCGACATCACCATCGCCCGCCCCGGTCAGTCCCATGCGCTGAAAAACACCGGCAAAGAGCCGCTGGTCTTCCTTAACCTGATTGCCGAGACCGCCGCCGCCCAAGCTGCCAAATAGCAGTCATCAAACCGACAAGGTCGTCTGAAAACCATATTGCGTTTTCAGACGACCTTTTTTGTTGTTTAGGCAACATGATTCGTTCCAAGCAAACGGGGGAATGGCGTGCTGCCGCTGTTTCCGTCTTTTTTATCATTTTCAAGATATTGGGTTTCAGACGACCTTTGGTTTTCGCTGTTTGTATGGGCTTGGGTTTGGCTGTTTTGCCGCACCAAATGCGGTTTGTTCCTTGAATTCTTGTCATATTAATGATGTGATGTTATATAATAACAATCTATTTGAAATATGACGGGAAACCCAAAATGACACAAGCCACGCTTAAACCTATTGTTTTATCTATTCTTTTAATCAGTTCCCCCATTCTCGCCCAAGCGCATGAAACCGAGCAGACGGTGGACTTGGAAACGGTCAACGTCGTCGGCAAAAGCCATCCGCGCGCCACTTCGGGGCTGCTGCACAGTTCGACCGCTTCCGACAAAATCATCGCCGGCGATACTTTGCGGCAAAAAGCCGTCAATCTCGGCGACGCGCTCAACGGCGTGCCGGGCGTCCATGCTTCGCAATACGGCGGCGGCGCGTCCGCGCCTGTGATACGCGGGCAGACGGGCAGGCGGATTAAAGTGTTGAACCATCACGGTGAAACGGGCGACATGGCGGATTTCTCGCCCGACCATGCCCTGATGGTGGACACCGCCTTGTCGCAACAGGTCGAAATCCTGCGCGGCCCGGTTACGCTCTTGTACAGCTCGGGCAATGTAGCCGGTTTGGTCGATGTTGCCGATGGCAAAATTCCCGAAAAAATGCCTGAAAACGGCGTATCGGGCGAAGCCGGATTGCGTTTGAGCAGCGGCAATTTGGAAAAACTGACATCCGCAGGCATCAATATCGGTTTAGGCAAAAACTTCGTGCTGCATACCGAAGGCTTGTACCGCAAATCGGGCGATTACGCCGTACCGCGCTATCAAAAAGAAGAAGGCCGTCTGAAACGGCTGCCCGACAGCCATGCCGATTCCAAAACAGGCAGCATCGGGCTGTCTTGGGTGGGTGAGAAAGGCTTTATCGGCGCGGCGTACAGCGACCGTCGCGACCGCTACGGCCTGCCTGCGCACAGCCACCTCTACGACGACTGCCACGCCGACATCATTTGGCAGAAGAGCTTGATTAACAAACGCTATTTGCAGCTTTATCCTCATCTGTTGACCGAAGAAGACATCGATTACGACAATCCGGGCTTGAGCTGCGGCTTCCACGACGACGATAATGCACACGCGCACGCCCACAGCGGCAGACCGTGGATAGACCTGCGCAACAAACGTTACGAAATCCGCGCCGAATGGAAGCAGCCTCTCCCCGGCTTCGAAGCCCTGCGCGTGCATCTGAACCGTAACGACTACCGCCACGACGAAAAAGCGGGCGATGCGGTAGAAAACTTCTTTAAAAACAAAACGCAAAACGCCCGCATCGAATTGCGCCACCTGCCCATAGGTCGTCTGAAAGGCAGTTGGGGCGTGCAATACCTGACCCAAAAATCCAGCGCGCTTTCCGCCATTCCCGAAACCGTCCAACAGCCGATGCTGATCGACAACGATGTGCATCATTACAGCTTTTTCGGCGTAGAACAGGCAAACTGGGACAACTTCTCGCTTGAAGGCGGCGTGCGCGTGGAAAAACAAAAAGCATCTATTCAGTACGACAAAGCCCTGATTGATCGGGAAAACTACTACAACCAACCCTTGCCCGACCTCGGCGCGCACCGCCAAACCGCCCGTTCGTTCGCGCTATCCGGCAACTGGTATTTCACACCCCGACACAAACTCAGCCTGACCGCCTCCCATCAGGAACGCCTGCCGTCAACGCAAGAGCTGTACGCACACGGCAAACACGTCGCCACCAACACCTTTGAAGTCGGCAACAAACACCTCAACAAAGAGCGTTCCAACAACATCGAACTCGCGCTGGGCTACGAAGGTGACCGCTGGCAATACAATCTGGCACTCTACCGCAACCGCTTCGGCAACTACATCTACGCCCAAACCTTAAACGACGGACGGGGCCCCAAATCCATCGAAGACGACAGCGAAATGAAGCTCGTGCGCTACAACCAATCCGGCGCCGACTTCTACGGTGCGGAAGGCGAAATCTACTTCAAGCCCACACCGCGCTACCGCATTGGACTTTCCGGCGACTACGTCAGAGGTCGTCTGAAAAACCTTCCGTCGCTGCCCGGCAGGGAAGACGCCTACGGCAACCGTCCCTACATCGCCCAAGCTGACCAAAACGCCCCGCGCGTTCCCGCCGCACGGCTCGGCTTCCACCTGAATGCCGCGCTGACCGACCGCATCGATGCCCATCTCGACTACTACCGCGTGTTTGCCCAAAACAAACTCGCCCGCTACGAAACGCGCACGCCCGGACACCATATGCTCAATCTCGGCGCAAACTACCGCCGCAATACGCGCTATGGCGAGTGGAATTGGTACGTCAAAGCAGACAACCTGTTCAACCAGTCCGTTTACGCCCACAGCAGCTTCCTGTCCGATACTCCGCAAATGGGACGCAGCTTCACCGGCGGCGTGAACTTTAAGTTTTAAACGTGACGGATTTCTGGCGAAACCTTAAATGTGTTCAGAGGCAGCCGTCAGGTTTGCTTTTGGGGATGTTGGGTTTCGCGGAAATGTGAGAAAGGTCGTCTGAAAACCATATTGCGTTTTCAGACGACCTTTGAGTTTGTATAGTGGATTAACTTTAAACCAGTACGGCGTTGCCTCGCCTTTTTGGCTTGGCGGAAAATCTGCAAAGTTCCTTTTTTGCGTCCTTCGAAATTCATGCCGGTTTGCGCTTCAAAACGGCGGAACATTTCACGGCTGTATTCGGAAATCCTGACCATGCGCTCTTTGTTGATTTGATAGCGGGATGCTGTGCAGTTTTGCAGCATTTGCCACAGCCATTCGACTTGATACAGGCTGCCGTCGGGGCGGAACAGCAGGGGAGGATGGCTTTTAAACAGCCATTTCAGTGCTTTGGCCGGAATGCCGGGTGCCGCCCAAGGCGTGGTATAGCCGTAAGAGAGCTGGCCCGCATTGGCGAAACTGGTTTCCATTGCCACGCCTTCGGCGCGGTCGATTACCGTTACCTCATGTCCGGCTTCCGCCAGATACCACGCGCAAGATACGCCGGCAACTCCGGCACCTAAAACAAGCACTTTCATTTTGTTCCTCCGCCGACTGGTTTGATATAGTGGATTAAATTTAAATCAGGACAAGGCGACGAAGCCGCAGACAGTACAGATAGTACGGAACCGATTCACTTGGTGCTTCAGCACCTTAGAGAATCGTTCTCTTTGAGCTAAGGCGAGGCAACGCCGTACTGGTTTAAAGTTAATCCACTATAAATACAGATATCGGGTCGTCTGAAACACCTTTCAGACGACCTCAGGCATCAATGCGGCAACGCTCCGTCTTTGACTTTCTGTTTGAAGTCGCGCGTTTCGTTGACGATGACTTTAATCATCAAAAGGAGTGCGATCAGGTTGGGCAACGCCATCAGACCGTTGAACGTATCCGAAGCCAGCCATACCAAATCAAGGCTCAAGACTGTACCCAGCATGACGGAAGAGACATAACCGACGCGGTACAAACCGGCAAACTTCTCGCCGAATACATAAACCGCGCATTTCTCGCCGTAATAGCACCAGCCCAAAATGGTTGAGTAGGCGAAGAAAATCAGACCGATGGTGACAATCCAGCCGCCGATGCCGGGCAGCATTTTTTGGAACGTGACGGTCGTCAGTGCCGCGCCGCTCAATTCAGGTTTGACAAACTCGCCGCCCGCGCCGAGCAGGCCCATGACCAAAATGATGCCGGTAATCGAACAAACGACGATGGTGTCCAAAAACGTACCGGTCATGGAAACCAATGCCTGACGGACGGGATGGTCGGTTTTCGCGGCTGCGGCGGCAATCGGTGCAGAACCCATGCCTGCTTCGTTGGAGAACACGCCGCGCGCCACGCCGTAGCGGATTACCGTGCCGATAGCGCCGCCCGCCACTGCCTGCGCGCTAAACGCATCGGAGAAAATCAGCTTGACGGCAGGCACCAGCGCATCGGAATTGATGACGATAATGGAAATACCGCCCACCACATAAAACACCGCCATAGCGGGTACGATGAAAGAAGCGGCTTTGGCGATGCCTTTGATACCGCCCAAAACGACGATGGCAGTCAGAACCGTCAACGTAATGCCGGTATAGACAGGTTCGACGCCGAAGCTCGTCTGAACCGCTTGAGCGACCGAGTTGGACTGTACGGAGCTGCCGATGCCGAACGAAGCGAATGTGCCGAATAAAGCGAACGCCAACGCCATCCATTTCCAGTTTTTACCCAAACCGTTTTCGATGTAATACATAGGGCCGCCGGACATTTCGCCTTTGGAGTTGGTCACGCGGTATTTCACCGCCAACACGCCTTCGCCGTATTTGGTCGCCATGCCGAAAACGGCGGTCATCCACATCCAAAATACCGCGCCCGGGCCGCCGGTCACTACGGCAGTCGCCACGCCGGCGATATTGCCCGTGCCGATGGTGGCGGACAGGGCGGTCATCAAAGCGGCGAAATGGGAAATATCGCCTTCATGGTCTTCGCCGTCTTCATGCTTCTTTGACGGCACGAAAGCCTGCTTCAGCGCATAGCCCAACATGGTGAATTGCAAGCCTTTCAGCATGACGGTCAGCAAAATGCCCGTGCCGACCAGCAGCACCAGCATGACAGGCCCCCAGACCCAGCCGCTGATGGTTTCGAAAAAGGCTTTGAGGTTGTCTAAAAACCATTGCATGAGTTTCTCCTTTGTCTGTTTTATATTTTTACGCACCACTATTTTTGTAGTGTCATGTAATTTCAGCACAGAATATTCAAGAACACAATATCTTTCTTTTTTAAAAGATTTTCGCCGCTATGTCTCAAGCGTGTGCCAAATCAGGCTAAACATATTGTTTACAATCTGAAAAATATAGTGGATTAAGATTGCCAACCTGTAAACGCATACGGTTCAACTGAAAAACCGAGGTCGTCTGAAAAAAAACGGTGGACGCTTTGGTGATGGAAATACGCCAGAGGCGCATCGGTATGGTTTGGCGATAAAAAACTGCACCTTAATAGTTTGGAGGGGATGTCCAACTTTTGGGGTGCAGTTCGGTTTTCAGACGACCTTTGGGAAACGGCCGTTTGTCGGGAAGGGTTTGGCGCCGTTATGGTTTGACGGCTTTTCCGTTGATGGTGACGGATGTGAGTTTGAGGTCGTAAGTTTTGCCGTCGTCGGTGTAATTGATTTCGGCGGGGATGTTGTTGAAGGCGGGGGCGAACGAATAGGTTACGGTGTCGTCGCCGCGTTTGACGCGGTATTTGTTGACTGTGGTGGTACCGCCGCCGATTTTGTAGTTTTCGCTGCCGACTTTGGTCATGCCGCTGACGGGGTAGAGTTTTTTGCCGTTGGTGATGTTCAGACCGGATGGCAGGCGGGCATCGTTGGCGGCAAGCTGCCAAGCCAGCGTAAAGAGGTCGAGTGTCGTGCCGCCGGTTTTGGCGGTTTCGCTGGAGCCGACTTTGCCGTAAGTGATGCTGTTGCCGCTGAATTTGGCTTCGGCATAGAGTTTGCCGCCGCGGACGTCTTTATAGTATTTGGGACGGAGGGTGTTGCCGCTGATGGTGCCGCCGGATTCGAAGCGGATGCTGTACATCGGGACTTTGATTCTGGACACGATGGTGTATTGGTTGCCGCTGCGGGTGAAGGTCATGGTGGCGGGTATGCCGTAGCTGCCGGAGTATTTCAGGGTGGCTGATTGGGGCAGTCCTGCGGCATAGGCGTTTGCGGCGCTTAGGGAGAGGGCGGCGGCGATTAGCAGGGTGGGTGTTTTCATGGTGTCATTCCTCCTGTTTTGGGTCGTCTGAAAGAATTTCAGACGAGCTTGGGTTTATTGGAGATTGCCCGAACCGAACATAAATTCTATCTGGCTTTGGTAATAGCTGTTGCCGTTGCGTTTGTCGAAGTCTGCGGCAAACTCGCGGGCATGTTGCGCCGCTTTTTCGTCAAAAGGAGAAAGCGCGATGAGGTAGTCCAAATAGAGCATATTGTCGTTTGGGGCATGTCGAATGATGGTGTCGCCGTGCCGGTTCATCAAATCGAGGGCACGTTGCGACTGTCCGAGTTTGTACGCCAGTTGGGAAAAGAGGGGGATCAGGCGGACGAACTCTTCGTCTTCTTCGACGTTGATTTTGTCTATGGCTTCGTCCAAAAGGCGTTCCGCCTCCTCGTATTTGCCCAGCCTTATCATGCTGTCGATGACGGGGTAGTAGGTAAGGTGCGGCACTTCGGCGCAGGTCATTTCGCCCGTTAAGATGGGCTGGGCGGTATCGATGGCTTTTTGGTACTGCCCGATAAAATGGTAGAAATTGACCTGATCGGACTGTTCGCACGCGGAGCAGTCGGAAAATTCATCTGCGGCGGTTTGCTGCCATTTTTGGAAATTTTCTTGGGCGGCGGCGTGGTCTCCGGTCAGGATGTTTTGCAGCATCAGGGTTTTATAAAATGATGAAAGACTGAACCGCATGTTTTCATAGTGGTAACGCATTGTTTCGTTCGCTTCCTCGATTTCCTTTTTGTCGAGAAAGAGGTCGCGGGCAAGCATGGGAATGATCCATTTGAATTTCCACTGGCAATCGATTAAATCGTCGAAGCCTTCGGGAAAGCCGTCGTCTTCAGGATGCTGCTCGTAGCTTTCGTCACAGCGGTCCAAGTGATGGTCGATCAGCCAGTTTAGGCAGTGCAGCTTGAAACCGGGAGAAAAAGAGCGGTTATTGAGCGGGTCTCCGACAACAAAATCGCATACCGCCCGCGTTGTTTCGGGGTTGTTTTTGAGGCTTTGGTTGAATAAATCGATGGCTTTGCTTTGGCGTTTACGGTAGTCGGATTCGGAAATGATATCCGAAAGGGTCAACCGGTTTTGGCTCATGGTGTTTCCTTGTGGGGTGCTGCGCATTGGGCAGGATTACGCGAGTAAGGTTTGTCCTTCGGCGTTGCGCTCTGAATTGAATACGCGGTTGCCTTCGATTTTCAGACGACCTGCAACGAAATCGGCAACAGCTTGCGGGAAAAGGCGGTGTTCGACGGTCAGGACGCGTGCGGCAATGTCGTCGGGCGTGTCGCCGTCGAGGATCGGGACGATGCCTTGCGAGATAATCGGACCGCAGTCCAGCTCGGGGGTTACAAAATGGATGGTGCAGCCTGCGACGCGGCAGCCGGCTTCAAGGGCGCGTTCGTGGGTGTGCAGGCCGGTGAAGGCGGGGAGGATGGACGGGTGGATGTTGATCAGGCGGTTTGAGTAATGGGCGCAGAATTCGGGCGTGAGGATGCGCATAAAGCCTGCGAGGACGACCAAATCAGGTTGATAGGCATCGATTTTCTCCATCATGGCTTGGTCGAAAGCAAGGCGGCTGGGGAAATCTTTGTGGTTGAGGCTGTCGGTGGCGATGCCGCGCTCGGCTGCCCAAGCCAGTCCGGCAGCGGTTGCGCTGTTGCTGAGGACGGCGGCGATGCAGACGTCTGGAATGGCGGCATTGACAATGGCCTGCATATTGCTGCCGCGACCGGAGATGAGGATAACGATGTTTTTCATAGCGTCGGTTGTAGGAGGTTGGTAGGTTTTATTGTATAGCAAAACAAAATCGCAATGTTATGGCGCGGGTTTATTGGGGTTTTGATGGGATAGGAGGTCGTCTGAAACGGGGTAAACCATGTTTTGCGAATATACAGAACAGAAATGCCCGAAACGGATTCGGTTCGGGCATCGGGTTAAAGCGCAGGCTTATTGGACTTTTTGAATGTCAACTTGACCGGGAGCGGGTTGGAAATCTTCGGGTTTGCCGATTTTAACCAGCTTCACGTCGAATACCAAAGTGGAATTCGGACCGATTTTCCCGCCCGGCATGACTTGGTCGCGGTAGGCGAGTTTGGACGGGATGTAGAAGGTGGCTTCGCTGCCTTCTTTCAAGAGTTGGATGCCTTCGGCCCAACCGGGGATGACTTGGCTGACGGGGAAGGTGACAGGACCGCCGGCTTTGCTGCTGTCGAAGACGGTACCGTCAATCAGGCGGCCTTCGTATTCGACAACGACGATGTCGTCTTTTTTAGGCTGTTTGCCGTCACCTTCTTTGGTGATTTTGTATTGCAGGCCGGAAGCAGTGGTTTTCACGCCTTCTTTAGTGGCGTTTTCTTTGAGGAACGCTTCGCCTTTTTCCAGGTTGGCTTTGGCGTCAGCCTGAAGTTTTTCCACCGCTTTGGCTTGTTGTTCTTTCATGAATTTCACCATGATTTCTTGTGCTTGGGCTTCAGTCATTTTGCTTTCTTTGCCTTCGTAAGAAGCCTGCAAGGCTTCGATGAAGACCTTCATGTCGATTTCCGTGCCCTGATCCTTCATTTGTTTCAATAAGTTGCCAGTGTCCATGCCTATTGCGTAGCTGGCTTGTTGGACCGGTGTGCCGATAGAGGATGCGTCTTTTGCGGCAGATGCGCCGGAAGCTGCGGATGCCGATGCGGGCGCAGAGGCTGAAGCAGGTGTATTGGCGTCTTTTTTGTCGCAGGCGGTCAGTGCCAAGGCGGCGGCGATTGCCAATGCGCTGAATTTGAAAGTTTTGTTCATGATGTTTTCGTCTTTTAAAAGGGGTCAGTAAAAGAAAGTCGGGATTATAGCCCAGTTTGAATCAAAAGGAATCAAGGCTGTTTAAATTTTCGGCTTATCGTGTAAAGCCGTTTTCAGACGACCTTCGATTTTAGGCTTTGCCCGTCATATCGTGGTGTTCGATGGTAAAGCCGTTTTTTCTGTATGCGCTGAAGCGTTCGCGGGCGTCGGCGAGCTCTTCCAAGCTGCTGCCTACAATTTCAAGCACGCGGGCGGGGATGACGGGGGCTTCGTTCCAAAAGTCGGGCGAGAGGTTGAGGACAGTGGCGTTTTCAGGGACGGTGGGTAAAGTATCGCCGAACGCGAGCCATACGGGTGTTTCAGACGACATGGGTTGGTCAGGTTGCCAAATTTCATGCGGAATGAAACTTTCGGGAATTTGCTGCCAAAGGTCGCGGTCGAGGCGGCGGATGGTTTCATCGGAATCCGACCAGACCAATATCTGCCCGCCGTCGCGTATGGCGCGCGCAATCAGGCGGCAGGCGAAGGCGGCGGGGTCGGCGGTGTGGGTGTAGAAAGTGGCTTTGGGCATGATGCACGGGGCAGGGGAGGAAATGGGGGATTATAGTAAAAACGTTGTGAAAGGGCTATGGTGGGGCCGTCTTACCGGCTTGGTTATCAAACGTATTGATCAGCCGCCTCCTGCATGCGTCAGAATATTCAGGCATCCGTACGCTTGTCAGGATGCCTTGTCAAAGAGTATCGGGTTTCAGACGACCTTTGGGGATGGTTGTTTGTATAGTGGATTAACTTTAAACCAGTACGGCGTTGCCTCGCCTTAGCTCAAAGAGAACGATTCTCTAAGGTGCTGAAGCACCAAGTGAATCGGTTCCGTACTATCTGTACTGTCTGCGGCTTCGTCGCCTTGTCCTGATTTAAATTTAATTCACTATAACACGATGGAAAATTTACTGAACGGGAAGCCTGAAATGTCCGGTAATGGTATAGCGGTAGAGGATGTCGTCTTCACGGGTTCCTAAACCGATATTGTGGATAATCAGGGGTCTGTCTCCGATTTTGCGGTCGGAGACGATGCCGATGTGGGGGCGGTTGCCTTTAAGCTCCCAAGTCACAATATCGCCTGCCTGATAATTCGTATCCTGTACCGCCCAGCCTTGGCGTGTGAAATAAGTCATGAGGTTGGGCACCCGGCGGTGGTCGATGTTGGCATCGGGTTGTTTCAAGCCCCAACGGTTGGGATAGGCGGAGAAGTTCCGGCTCATATCTTGATGGACAAGTTCTTGCAAATCCATATTTTGGTCGCGCAGGGCGCGGATGATGACGTCGGTGCATACGCCTTTTTTCATCGGTACGTCACCCATCGGATATTTGAGTTTGGTATAGGCAGAGTCATAACGCAGGGTCTTGCCGATTTGGTTGCGCGCAGATTGGACGATTTTCGGGGATGGTCGGTCGGGTTGGGTAATGGATTGTGAAGAGCCGGTACGGATAAGTGGGATGGTCGGACCGTAAGGGCTGTGATAAAACCAAAAAGCCGCAGCCGTAATCAAGGCAATGGCAACCGCAATGCTGGCAAGAACGAGATTGAGGGAGGTTTTGCGTTTCATGATTTGCGCACGGATTTAATGTAAATGTTATATTCGTTATTTATCAGATTTCGGGGTGGGGTGGCAATCAAAAGAGGAGTAACGGTCTTTATTAGGTATATTCGGACGGGTAATCAATACGTTTTTGAGGGGAAAATGGCATTTTGTTAACGCTAAATCTCCTGTTTAGTCAAAATGATACTTTGGTTTTGCATACCTTTTCCAAGTACGGCATTTTAGAATCCGCCTCTTTTTGAGAAAATACCGCAGCATTAGCAGTAATGCGGTATAAGTCTTACAGCCTGATTGTGAATTCGCTCGAAAATTTTAGGGTAAACCGATAATTTGAATTCCAACCGGTTTCGATATAAAGCGCAGCATGCAAAGTAAACTTCAATATTCCGATATTGTTTAATTTTGTTGTTCTTTTATATCAATCAAAAACATAAACCCACCATACCCAAAAAAGGAATCTCCCCGGTGAAACGAATCTTCTTGTTTCTCGCAACCAATATTGCCGTTTTGGTCGTCATCCGCGTTGTTTTGGCCGTACTTGGCATACACAGTACGGATCAGGTCGGCAGCCTGCTGGTGTACTCGGCCGTCGTCGGCTTTGCCGGTTCGATCATTTCATTATTGATGTCCAAATCCATCGCGAAAAACTCAGTCGGTGCGGAAGTCATCGTACAGCCGCGCAATCAAGTGGAAGCGTGGTTGTTGGCAACTGTGGAAGCACAGGCGAGGCAGTGGAGCCTGAAAACGCCGGAAGTGGCGATCTACCATTCCCCCGAACCCAATGCCTTTGCAACCGGTGCCACGCGCAACAGTTCGCTGATTGCGGTGAGTACGGGTTTGCTCGAGCGCATGACGCGGGACGAAGTCGAAGCCGTTTTGGCGCACGAAATGGCGCACGTCGGCAACGGCGACATGGTTACGCTGACCTTGATACAGGGCGTGGTCAATACGTTTGTGGTTTTCCTTGCCCGCATCGTTTCCAGCATGATTGCACGCAACAACGACGGCAGCACTTCGCAAGGCACATATTTTTTAGTCAGCATGGTATTGCAGATCGTGTTCGGCTTTTTGGCAAGCATCATCGTGATGTGGTTCAGCCGTCAGCGCGAATACCGTGCGGATGCGGGAGCCGCCAAACTAGTCGGCGCGCCCAAAATGATTGCCGCGCTGCAACGCTTGAAAGGCAACCCGAGCGATTTGCCGCAGCAAATGAATGCGATGGGTATCGCCAGCGATGCCAAAGATTCTTTGCTCAGCACCCACCCCTCTTTGGAAAACCGGATTGCCCGCCTGAAAGCTTTATAATCAGGGCAGGGATTCATAATAATGGAAAGATGATCGAAGGTCGTCTGAAAATGTGAATCGCCCAACCAACTTCGGATATTCTTGAAAACCTGTTCATTCGGTTTGTATCAGCCGGATTCTGTCATATTGCAGAATCCGGCTGTTTTCATTTCAAGCTGTATTTTTGGGTGTTCCCGTAAATGGACCTGAAAGCAATACGGCGTTTCCTTGTTTGCGATTTTGTCTTGCCCTCCTGATTGTTGACGATTTCACTTATAATACCTTCCCTCATTTTTCATCTTCACACTCTATTTAAATTTCTCAACAAAATGACACACCCAAATTCCCCGCAATCCGAATTTTTACGCGGCATCAAAGAATGTTCGCCCATGCTTATCGGGCTTTTGCCGTGGGCGCTGATACTCGGCGTACAAGGCGGGCAGAAAGGGATGAGCTGGCTGGAAATGCTGCTGATGACGGGCATGAACTTTGCCGGCGGCTCGGAATTTGCAGCGGTTAACCTTTGGACAAACCCGCTACCGATACTGATCATCGCAACCGTTACCTTCATGATTAATTCGCGCCATATTTTGATGGGGGCGGCAATCGCGCCTTATATGCGGGATATGCCGCTGAAAAAAGCCATGCCCGCGCTGTTTTTTATGTGCGACGAAAGTTGGGCGCTGGCGTTTGCGGAAATCCAAAAGCGCAAGGCGATGGGGCTGCCGGCATTCAATATGCCGTTTTATGCGGGCGTGTGTTTCATCCTCTACACCACTTGGATTGGCTTTGCGGCGTTTGGCGCGGCGGTCGGACCGATGTTCGGCGATGTCGCGGCATGGGGCTTCGGCATGGCGTTTCCCGCCGTATTTTTGGTGCTGCTGCGGGGTATGTGGAAAAGCTTTAAGGCGGCACGCCCTTGGTTTGTCAGCCTGATTGTGGCGGGCGGGACTTATTTGTCGGTGGACGGGCATTGGTATGTGCCGATGGGTGCGATTTCCGGCCTGCTTGCCGCCTATCTTTGGGGAGAGAAGGAATGAAGGATTTGCTCTCTTGGCAGTCGTTCCTGCTGTTTGCCAGTATGCTGGCGGTAACGTATTCCACCCGCCTTATCGGTTTTTTCGCCTTGCGCAATCGCACTTTAAGCCGCCGTGCACAAATTGTGATGGAAGCCGCGCCGGGTTGCGTGTTGATTTCCGTCATCGCGCCTTATTTCGTGTCCAACAAGCCGCACGAGTTGATAGCTATTGCGCTGACCGTGCTTGCCGCAAGCAGGTTTTCCATGTTGGTTACCGTGTTGATCGGCGTGGGCAGTTCGGGGTTGTTGGGGTATTTGATGCGCTAGGCGGCTGCGTTTGAGTGAGACCGGTTACACCTGCTTTCAGACGACCTTATCTTGTTATAATGTCGTCTGAAATTTTTTATAAAGCAAAATCATGGCAAACCAAAGACTCATCTACGGCTTCCACGCCGTCAACGCCCGCCTGTGGCAAAACCCGAAATCGATTACCGAACTCTACGTCCAAGAAGGCAAAAACGATGCCCGCACGCGCGACGTGTTGGA
>CAUSOO010000028.1:0-28483 GCA_963533245.1 uncultured Neisseria sp. | reverse complement strand
TACTGTCTGCGGCTTCGTCGCCTTGTCCTGATTTAAATTTAATCCACTATAAATGAATACGGCGTTGCTGCGGTTTGAAGAGGGTAATTCTTTAAATGGATGAAGCAGCCTTAGAAAATCGGTCTCATACAATTTGCACTGTCTCTGCTGCCATATTGTCCTGATTTAAACTTAAGCCCTATACTGTGTTCCGTTTATAGGAATTTGGCAGCAAGGTATCCGGCAGCCACCAAGCCGAACATGGCAAGAATACCCAATACGCTGATCAGGATATAAGTGTTCTTTTTGGATTGCAAAGCAGCCAATTGGGGATCTTCACCCAATTCTTGGCGGAGTTTGCTTTCCAGTTCCGAACGGATTTGTTTGCGCAGGAGTTTTTCTTCACGCTCTTTTTCGATTTGCAGCTTATGGGCGATTTCCGCTTGTTTTTTATGCTCAAACGTCACCCGTTCCTGCCATTCGATGCGCTTGCGCTGGATGATTTGCTCGGTTGCGCTGGCAAGGTGGAAATGGCAGACGGGACATTCCGCCGCCTCGTGATCCTCAATCAGGGTCAAACATACGGGACACTGGCGGATTTCAGGAGCCGCTTCTTCCTGTTCTTCGCCGCTGAGATCCAGCTCCAATTCCATCGATTGGCGGACGATGACATCCAATCCCAAATAATTGAAATATTGTTGGGCATTTTCACGTTCGTCTTGGGTGCAGTTCTCGGCAATAATGGCTTGCGGACGTTCGGCAAGCGCTTGAACCAAATCTTCGGCTTCTTTTTCCGGCAGATTATCGTACAAGCAGGCGTTGATGCGCTCGCGATCGACATCCGGCGGATAAGAAACATAAACGTCGTAAAGTTTATCTTGTTTCTTCATTGTGATCCCATGAGATATAAAATCCTGCTTTGTTATTTGAAGGCAGGTATTTAGTGTCGGTTTTGTTATAAAGTATAGATTATTATTCGTCTATTTGTCTTAACCGAAGGATAAAGGGTATTTTATTCGGCTGAAATAGTATAAATGCCCGATTCTGACCGATTATAGTATATTAATGAATATTACCAAATGGAACTATGAATTATAAGATAGATGTTATTGCTTTGAAAGCATATCAATCTAAAAGGCCGCCTGAGTGAACAGACGGCCTTTTTTAGAAAACGGCGTATTAGACGGAAAATGAAGAACCGCAACCGCAAGTGGTCTCCGCATTCGGATTGCGGATAACGAATTGGGAACCTTGCAGGCTTTCGGTGTAGTCGATTTCCGCGCCGACCAAATATTGATAGCTCATCGGATCGACCAAGAAAGTCAGCCCGTTTTTTTGGATTTCAAAATCGTCATCGTTTTTGATTTCGTCAAAGGTAAATCCGTATTGGAAGCCTGAGCAGCCGCCGCCGTTGACGAATACGCGCAGTTTCAAGTCGGGATTGTTTTCTTCGGCAATTAAATCAGCTACTTTGGTGCAGCAGCTTTCTGTAAAAATGATAGGGCTTTCGTCTGACATGATGTGATTCCTTTTATATAAATATTGCCAGTATTGTCGCGCAAACGGATTCTTGAAGCAAGAAGAGGGTGTTGCGGGTCGGGCGGCAATATCTGTCAACCGCTTACATGGCTGCAATCTCGAAAAATTTCAATAGGCAGGCGGACAGCCTTTACACCGTCTGTCCTGTTAAAAAAGAGGAAAACATGAATTCAGGTCGTCTGAATACAACGCAGATCAGATAATCCGTCCAAACCATTCCACGCGGCCGATGATGGCAACATCTTCGGTCATTTTGTTTAAATCGATTTCAAAGGCCGGGTAGGCTTCGTTGGCGGAGATGACGTTGACGATGCCGCCGGGGATGACTTGCAGCCGTTTCACCAAAAGATTTTCATTGATACGCAGAACATATAACCCATCGCGCGGGGTGGTTTCGCTGCGGTTGATGAGGATGGTATCCCCGTCGTTCAGGACGCCTTCCATAGAGTCGCCTTTGACGGAAATGACCGACAGGTTTTTGGTGTCGCGGGTAACGTAGTTTTCAATCCAGTAACGGCGGAATGCCATGGTAAACATGGGTTTTTCATCGCCGACAAGCTGTCCGTGTCCTGCGGCGGCATGGATGTCGTAGCGCGGAACGAAGATAAATTCGTCAATATCGACCGGATTGCCCAAAGTATCGTAAGCGGTGGCTTTGGGCGGCTCGGTATTGGGAAACGGCTCTCCTTCTCCCGTCAGAAGCCAGTCTATGCTGCATCCTTTGAGCTGTTTGATTTTTTTCAGGGTTTCGGATTTGGGTAATCCGCCCTCGTTCCAGATGCGGCTGAAGCCGGCAATGGTCATATCGATATCGGCCGCGATTTTGGCTTGTCGTGCTTCATCTTTCCATAGAAAAGCCAGTCTGTCTTTAAAGGTATCCATGTTGTTCCTTTGGTTTAAGTGTGATTTTTAATACACTTTGAATGATTAATGTGTATTTTACCTTAGTTTTTGTCAAATTGTAAGAAAAATATTAGTTATGCTAAGAAAAAGTATTGCTGTTTTTGTTTTTTCTGAGTATTATGTGCTTATTGTTAGATTAATCGAATAATTTCGGTTCAAAAATACTTTTATTTTTAATTTGTATCTCAGTTTTGATGCTTTATTCTGATTAATCTGATTTTTTAGACTGAATTATGTTTTATTTGAATGTGTTTTAGATTTTGTTGGAGGCTGTGAAAATGACTCGTTATCGTAAAAATGCTTGGTTGGTTCTGACTGCTTTTGTATTGGGTTTTTTGGCGTTTCCTTTCAGCTATTCGCAAGCGCATCAATCTGATATCAGCGTTTCGGCACAAGAGTGCGAGCAGTTGAATAATTTGGTTTTGGAAAATATGAACGGGCAGCAGCAAGTATTTGCGCGCGAGTGTGATACGGTTGAGGCTTCGCATGATTGGGAGCAGCAGTACGGCAATTTGAATGAAGAAGAATTGGTTGCCGGTATTGTGTATGAGTGAGTGGCTGTGAGGCTGCTGTTATGAAGCTCTAAATCTGGAGGCGGGGAATTTTTGAGTTTGTATAGTGGATTAACTTTAAACCGGTACGGCGTTGCCTCGCCTTAGCTCAAAGAGAACGATTCTCTAAGGTGCTGAAGCACCAAGTGAATCGGTTCCGTACTATCTGTACTGTCTGCGGCTTCGTCGCCTTGTCCTGATTTAAAGTTAATCCACTATATAATGGACGGGCAGGGTAGGCATGCGCCGTGTGGTTAAAGCTCGCCAACTAGAAATTCTTTAGATTTGTGATTTGGAAGGCATTTGCTATTGTGGTTGTTGATGAGGGGTCGTCTGAAAACGGCGTGAGTGGTTTTCAGACGACCCCTTTAGATGGATGAAAATCCCGCTTGTTCGGAATGACTGTATACATCAGGGGAGTAGCGGGGCGTTTTGCAGACCGAGCTGTTCGTCAAAACCGAACATGATGTTCATATTTTGAATGGCTTGTCCTGCTGCGCCTTTCACTAAATTATCGATGACGGACAAGGCAATCCAAACGTCGGATTGCGGCGCTTGCTGGATGCTGATGCGGCACAAATTGGCTCCGCGGACGCTGCGTGTTTCGGGTGTGGAACCGGCAGGAAGGATATCGACAAAGGGGCTGTCTCGATAGTATTCGCGAAGTATCTCTTCAGGATGGCAACCGTCCTCAAGATGCAGGTAAAGGGTTGCGTGCATACCGCGTATCATGGGTGTGAGGTGCGGAGTGAAGACAAAACCATCGGCAATGTCTGCCTGCAATGTTTGGATGGTTTGTTTGATTTCGGGAAGGTGGCGGTGTCCGCCGATACCGTATGCTTTGAAATTGTCGCCCGCTTCGCAGAAGAGTGAACCGATGTTGCCTTTGCGCCCTGCGCCGGAGATGCCGGATTTGCAGTCGGCAATCAAGGGCATGTGTGCTTTCAGACGACCTTGTTGCAACAAAGGCAATAAGGGCAGTGAAACGCAGGTAGGATAGCAGCCGGGGTTGGCGACGATGCGTGCGTTGGCAATGGTGTCGCGGTTCATTTCGCTTAATCCGTATACGGCTTGCGGGATAATATCGGGGCTGGCGTGGCGCATGCCGTGCCATTGTTCCCATGTCGGGATGTCTTGGATGCGGAAGTCGGCGGATAGGTCGACGATACGGACGTTTTGGTTCAGAAGCGCGGGTGCTTCCTTCATGGCGACGCCGTTGGGCGTGGCAAAAAACACGACGTCACATTGATCCAGTCGGGCTTGATCCGGCGTTTGGAAGGTTAAGTCATAAATGCCGCGCAAACTGGGAAAGTAATCGGCAATGGCAATGCCCGCTTCGCTCCTGCTGGTAATGGCGGTTACTTCGACATTGGGGTGCGTGCTGAGCAGGCGGAGCAGTTCTACGCCGGTGTAGCCTGTTGCGCCGACGATGCCGGCTTTGATTTTTTGATTCATGATTTCTCCGTTGGGTGGACTTTAAATATGGAGGTTTAGTTTAATGGGATGGAGGTCGTCTGAAAAGGGGAAGGGGGTAATACGGCATGCTCTGATGATTGACCGTGTGGAAATCAGTATTCGTCTGACGGCATCCCTTAGTCTTTAGAAACGCTGATGGTGTGTTTGACGTGTTTTAAATTCGCCACGATGGTAAACGTCATCATCACCAGCAAAGCCCACGAACTCCATTTGCTGATGTGTACCGATGCCCATGCGCCGATTTGGTTGGGATAACGCCAAACGCCGAACAAAGTCCCTAAGTTTTCCGCCAGCCAAATGAAAAAACCGATCAGGACGAACGCCAGCAGCAGCGGCATTTTTCGGGTAGTGTCATGGGGCGTGTATAAAACAGTTGTCCGCGCATACAGCCCGAGTGCGAATGCGGCGAGATACCAGCGGTAGTCGCCGAGATAGTGATGAGTGAAAAAATTGACGTAAATTGCCAGCGCGCACAATGTACTCAACCAATACGGCGGATGGCTTTTGATTCTGATATTAAAGAGCCGCCAAGCCTGAATGATGTAGCTACCGACCGCCGCATACATAAAGCCTGCAAACAGCGGCACGCCACCGATTTTGGTGTATGCCTCGTCCGGATAGCTCCAAGACTGGATGTCGCCCGATGTTTTGAACCACTCCAAAGCAAAGCCCACCAAGTGAAAAAGCGTAATCGATTTCACTTCGTCCCACGTTTCCAGCTTGAAATACAGCATCGCAGCCTGCACCGAGACTGCAAAAATCAGCAGCAGGTCATAGCGCGAAATTCCCAGCCAGCCTGTTTTCAGAATCAGGAACATGGCGATGAAAAACAAACCTGCAAACAAACAGGCGCGCGCTTCTTTCAGTCCGAAAAACCAGAATTCGACCGCAAAACGCCGCCAACCGTGCAAATCATCCCGTTTCGGGTGTTCCATCAGCCAAGTATCCAGTTTGCCCAACATATTTTCAGACGACCTTCAGATTTGCAAAGTGACGAAATATAACGGAAATAGGGAAGAGGTGGGATGCGGTATGACGAACGGCAATGTTAGGAGATGGGGCGATGAGGGGTCGTCTGAAAGCGTGTGCGATGTTTAGCATTTTTTGAGTGATAGGATGGGGCAGAACAATGAGCCTGCGGTTTGCTGATTATTTGAGTTAGGGAGGGGAGCTAGGCTTAGGGTAGGTACGGAAGGGCGCCGGTATGATCGTTTAAAGTGTCAACAGCTTTTGCGAATGGCACGCCCTAGATTTTCAGACGACCTTCCCGTATTCCTCCTCCTTCTTCGGGCTGTAAAATTTCTGCTAAAATCAAACGCCTTATCCCTTTCAGACGACATCGCCATGCAAGCACATACATTGGTCTGGTTCCGCCGCAACCTGCGCATACGCGACAACGCCGCATTGTCCGCCGCCGTGAAGCGGGGATTGCCTGTGGCAGGCGTGTGGGTGGCGCAGGGGTCGTCTGAAATCCCCAATCCGCGTCAGGATTGGTTTCATTATCAGGCGGCGGCGGCTTTGCATAGATCGCTGGCGGCGCGCGGCGTGGCTTTGTATGCGGTGAACCGCGTGGAAGAATTGCCTGCTTTGGCGACGCGGTTGAATGTTCAGACCGTAATTGCAGACGAAGCCTATACGTCGTCTGAAATCGGGCAAGATAACCGCATTTGGCGGATTTTGGATGAACAAGGCGTTGCGTTCGAGCGCGTTAACGACCGTACTGTATTCGCCAAGGCAGACATCATGGGCAGCCACGGCGCGCCTTATACCGACTTTCCGCATTATAAAGAAGCGTGGCTGGCTTTGTTTCGGCAGCGGTTCGGCGGGCAGGATGCGGGAGGCGGATGCGTTGAAATTTTTCAGACGACCTCTGTTGAAATGCCGTCATTTCCTGCGTGGAACGGGCAGCAGGACATGGTTTCCGCACAACGTGGCGGCGAAGATGAAGCGGATAAGCAATGGCGGCAGTTTGAGGAAAATATCGGGTTTTATCCGATTATGAAGGATTTTCCCGCTAGAAAAGGCACCAGTCGATTGAGTGCGTATTTGAGCGCAGGCTGCATTTCGCCGCGCGTGTTGGCGGCCGGAGCCGCAGGGCAGGGCGCAGATGCTTGGTTGGACAACTTGATTCGGCGCGATTTCTATCAACAGCTTGCTTACCACCGCGCCCGCATCGAGCCTGAATTTGATGCCGAATCTGCGCCGTTTTCAGACGACCTGATGGAACGTTGGCGGCGGGGGGGAACAGGTTTCCCGCTTATCGATGCCGCCATGCGCAGCCTGAAATTGAGCGGCTGGCTGCATCCCGCTCTGCGTTCCCTGACGGCAGAATTTTTGTGTGGCGTCCTGCATCAGCCGTCCGAACACGGCATCGTTTGGTTCGCCACACAGCAAACCGATTTTGACCCCGCGTTGAACGAGGGCAACTGGCAAACCGCCGCCCGCAATGCTCACCGGCGCTCCATCGATATTATCCAAACCGCCCGCCGGCTTGATCCCGACGGCACATTCGTCCGCCGCCACATCCCCGAGTTGGCACATCTACCCGTTAATCTCGTCCATACCCCGTGGCTCGCCTCGTCTGAAATTGACGCACACGGCTATCCGCCCCCCGTCGTTGTTGCGCCCTAGAGCGTGATTATCGCTCGGTAACGGCTACGGGTTTCTCATCAAACGACCTCTTTAAGCGTAAAAATATAGTGGATTAACTTTAAACCGGTACGGCGTTGCCTCGCCTTAGCTCAAAGAGAACGATTCTCTAAGGTGCTGAAGCACCAAGTGAATCGGTTCCGTACTATCTGTACTGTCTGCGGCTTCGTCGCCTTGTCCTGATTTAAAGTTAATCCACTATAGCTTGAAGAAGTCCGCCCTTGAAACACTTTTCTCCTTAAATCTCCTATCCTCAAACTTAAAACCGTCCCATTGTGGACGGTTAATTCATTTTTGAAATGAGCAAGTCAGGTTGCCTCAAGAGGTCGTCTGAAAATTGTTTTGTTTATTTTTTCTAGAGTGGATTAATTTTAAAACCGGTCAGGCTTTATTCTGTTTTGATTCGGTATGAACTTAAGTTGTCATAAATATTTGAATGGCAATGGCTTTATTCATTATTTTAAAAAATCGATTGGCACTCAAACCGTGGTAATTTTGCCCGCGTTATAACCCGTTTGATAAGCGGTATGAATTTGATATTTAACGGTAGTTACTAATTTATTTATTTTTTGATATGATAAGTAAATTTTTTAAAAAGGTAAAAACTATGAAAGGTATTATCAGGCTGGGAGATGCGACTACTCATGGAGGCGTTGTGGTTCAAGCGTCTTCGGATATGGTCATTGAAGGAAAGCCTGCCGCTCTGGTAGGCGATTTGGTTTCTTGCCCCATACCCGGGCATGGCACCAATCCGATTATCGAAGGCAGTCAATATATGTCGTTTAAAGGGCGCGATGTCGCTGTGGACGGTTGTAAAACTGCATGCGGCTGCGCTTTGATCAGCAGTATGCCGACTGTCGGAAGCGACTAAGGGGAATGGAATCTGCAAGGAGCTAAAGTGCCGGATTGTCTGAAATAAGATACAAAATTGCATAATCCTTTTAGTGTCGCAGGTTTTTAGGGGTGCATGCCTGATTCGGGGCAGGTTTGGCAAAAAGCCTTTCATCTTAATAATTCAAAAGTTCTGATATTCAAAATACAGATTAAGTTTTTAGATTTTAAGTTTATTTTTTGGAAGTTATTATGAAGCCAATTTTTACTGGCATAGTGGTTATTATTCTAAGCATCGTCAGTGCAGTCTTACTCTACTTTTTAGGTCATAAATTCGGAATCGATACATCTGCAGCCAAAGCGGTTGTGTGGGCGTGTATCACGGTAGTGACCTCGTTGATATTCTTTATCCCTCTGTTGACACGAATGCTTTGGTCAGGCGTGTCCGACAGACATTCCAATTTGAAGCATCTGAATCCCGAAGATTTAAGCGGCGACAGTGCGGAATCTACCCATTTGATCGGCGTGTCGGAACGCTGGGAGCAGTTGAGACATATCCACTTGCTGACCAAGCAATATAAAAAACACCGTAAGCCTTGGATTTTTGTGGTCACTCAAGATACTGCCTTGCTGGAAGCCTCTTTGCCGGATATCCGCCGTCAGTTGTGGGTGGAAACCGCATCGGCTATTTGGATTGATGCACAGGCTATGGAGCCTGCAGGCGGTTGGCAATATCTGAGGGGCGTGGGTAAACGTCCTGCGGAAGGCATTGTTTCGTTTCAGGCAAAATCCTCAATTCACGAAAATGCCGCGCAATTGACTGAGTTGATGAAAAAGCTCGGATGGAAGCTGCCGATTAATCAGGTGTATCTGACCAATGAAGCCGATGAAATGCCATCAGCCATCAGCCATGCTTTGAAATATGGTTCGACTGTATCGGCAACGGAGTTGGCAAAAGAGTTGGAACAGTTTGCCAACCAGTTGGCGGCAGTGGGTACGCAGCTGATTGAGGAAGATTTGCGCCAAACACCTATTGCAAAACTGTCTGCCACATTGCCCTCTCAAAGTCAGGCTTTGGCAGATCATATTGCTGCTGAAAAACGGAGTTTGGGAAAACTGGATACAGTTGCCGGCGTTTCGTTTGTTCAAACCAATAATCCCGAACAATCAGGAGATTTGATTTACCGTGCGTTTAACGATCTGTCTGTTTTGGGTTCAGGTAAAAAACTGCATTTGTCCAAAACGGAAAAAACCTATCTGGCAATGAGTGCCGTAGCCTTGTTGGTCGGTAGTGTGTTTGCAGTCGGTGCGCACAGCAGTTATCAAGATATAGGTCGTCTGAATGCTGATTTGGAAAGTGTTCAGAAGGCAAAATCACGCTCGGAAAAAGTTGCAGCCTTAATCAAACTGCAACAAAGTATTGCCGAAATGGAATCCGGCAGGGATTTCTTGCAATATACAGCCAAGTTCTTGGGCTATGAGCATAGAAAAGAGTTGTTGGCTGCCGCGTACCGTAAATACGGTATTTTGGTTAAAGATGTCGTCAGCCGCCCTGCTACCGTATTCTTCGCGAATAAGTTGGATGGTTTGACTATGCTCGAAGGGCAGATTCCGGACGACTTTGAACTGCAAGACAGTTCTTATCAAGACCTGAAAGCATATTTGATGCTGACGTCCCATGTAGAGAAAACCAAAGACAAAAAAGATGCTGAATTCCTGACGAAAAAATTGGTGGAAATGCTGTCGGCACAGAATGTTTCTACCAAGGATGCACAGATTTTGGCCCAATTTTTCGTACCGCGCATGGCTACCCATTCCGGTTGGCTGGAAACGGAGCAACCTGAATTGGTGTCACGAAGCCGTCAGATTCTGGTGGATTGGATCAACCGCGACCAAGGCAGTGAACAGTTATACAAACGTATCGTACAAGGTACGGATGCCAAGCTGAAAACCATCACATTGGCAGAGCTGCTGAATAAGGATTTGAAAGGCATTTGGAATGTCGGCAAACCTTTGCCCCGCGTGTATACAGTCGAAGGCTGGGAGAAATATGTTAAACCTGCTCTGGACCAAGCTGTTAAAGACAGCAAGAATACTGACTGGGTGCTGGGTGGAAACCTGCATCAGGCACCGGTAACGGAAGCTGCGATCAACAGTCTGAAAGAGCGTTATTTCAAAGAATATGCTGCGGCTTGGTATGACATGATGAACAGTATTACATGGCAGCCAAGGACGACCAATTTGGATGCGGTCAATCAGTTCCACGTTTATGCAGATCCTCAGCGTTCCCCATTGGTGGCATTGTTCCATGCTGTAAAAGAAAGCAGCCAGTTGGACAGCAAAAAAATCGACGTAAATCCGGCGGTTGCCGATGCTGCAAAACGTGCGGCGGCAAGACAGCTGTCTGCCCGCTCGCGTAGGGTTGCCGATACGGTATTAAATTCACAGGCAGAAAACATCAACGCCCTGGAAGGTAAAGTCAATGATTATCTGGCAGGACCGTTGGAAGCAGAATTTGAAAACCTGCTGCAATTGATTGACGCGCAAATCAATCCGAAGAGCGATTTGAGCCTGCAACGTTACCTTGAGCGAGTGACGACCATTAAACAACGTTTGATTCAAATGGCGTCTTCTTCCGATACTGGTGGCGTAGCCAGATCGGCCGTGCAAGGAGTCTTGAACGGCGGAGACAATGAATTTCTTGAAGGTATGCAGTATGCGCGTTTGATTGAAGCTGGTGTGGGTGACAGATTGCTGCCGTTTGCGCGCAACGTTTTTGTCTTGCCATTTAATTCCGTATGGGATTCGATTGCAGGCGTGGCCCAAAAAGATATCAATAATCTGTGGGCAAGCAATTTTGTTAATCCTATGCAGTCTGAGTTGGGCGGCAGGTATCCGTTTGCCAAATCAGAAACCGAAGTTTCGATTCCCGTATTGGCAAAATACTTGGATATCAACAAAGGCGCATTGAATCAGTTTATAACGACCCAATTGGCAGGTGTTTTGACCAAACAAGGCAATCAATGGATTGTGGCACCGGGAAGCGAATTGAAAGTCAATCCGGGATTGTTGCAACAGCTGAATAAATTGAGTGCGATTTCTGAGGATTTCTTCGTCAACGGAGAAGGTGGTTACAGTTTTGAGCTGAAGCCGACGTCTACTCAGGGAATTGTTCAATTCGACTTGGTTGTTGATGGTCAATCATTGAATTATTTCAACCAACAGACAGAGTGGAAGCCATTCAAATGGCCGGGTGATGTCAGCAATGCCGGTTTGCGTATTTCTTGGGAAACCGAGGCAGAAGGTATGCGTAAAACTCAGGAAATCAGCGGACGTTTCGGTTTCATCCGTATGCTTGAAAAATCCAGGGTTACGCCGATTGATGGAAGTACCTATCTGGTTGAGTTCCCACTAGAAAAAGACAAATTGATGCGCTTCTATATGCGGACCAATTCCGGTAAAGGACCGTTGGGACTGCTGGATCTGAAAAATATCCATCTGCCGAATAAGATTTTTGAGGTTAAATAATGATGACATTACCCCAATGGGTAAAGCCGATACTCGGTGATGAAGGCACATCTATCACCGATAACAATATCCATCGCTGGCAAGAATGGTTGGAGCCTGTTTCAGACGACCATCCTTGCGGCGAGGATGTTGCCTATACAGATGATTTTGAAGCCATCAAGATTGAGTTGGCCAAACTTTCGGGTATGGACTACCGATTGATTTTGGATGCTTCAGAACGCCTGCTGAAGCGTGAATCTAAAGATCTGAGGGTAGCAACCTATTACATTTTTGCCTCGCTGAGAGACAGAGGCTTGGCAGGTTTTTCAGACGGCTTGGAGATTTTGTGCGGGTTGCTGCAAAAATTCGATCAGTCGCTGTGGCCGAAAAAGCCGGTACAAAAACGTAATGCATTAAATTGGTTGTCCGGCGAAAGGGTGCTGGATACGCTTAAGAACGTGGGATTATCCGATTCTACGGAACTTAAGCGGACATTATCGGCTTTGATGTCGTTGCAACATTACTTTGAGGGATGGGAAGAGGTAGTACGCCCCAGCTTATTTCCATTGTTGCAATATTTTGAAGAGTCATCTGTTCGTTTTTCATCTTCTCCAACAAGTTCAAGTCAAAATCAGGAGACCAGTGCGCCTGTTGAGCAAGTGGCAACGCCGCAAATTCATCAAGAGAGTCGAGGGTCGTCTGAAAGTCTGACTGTCACAAAGGTTAACTCTTCTAAAGCCTTGCTTGACCAAGTCAGGATTAACGCTGCCTACTTGAGAGAACAGGATGATGGTTATTGGTCTGCAAACAAGATGATTCGAGCCGTCCGTTGGGGTGGATTGAACGGCATTCCTCCGCATCAAAACGGTCAGACGCGGTTGAAGGCTCCAAGGGCAGATTTATTGGCAAATCTGAATCGTTTGATTCATGAGCAGCAATGGCGCGATTTGCTCGATAAAGTGGAAGCGGCTTTTTTGGAAGGTGCTAATCACTATTGGCTGGATTTGCAATATTACGCATGGCAAGGTCAGCAGGCATTGGGTGGTTTATATCTTTCCCAAGTTGATTCGTCGCTATTTGAGTTGAAATCCTTCTTGACCCGATGCGAAGGCCTGACCGGCTTGAGTTTTGATAACGGATTCCCGTTCGTATCGGCTGATACGCTTAAATGGCTGGAAGAAAAGGTCATGTCGTCCGCGCGCAAGCAGACGAATAGCCAAGCCATTCAAAAGGCAGCGTTAGAACCGTCATCTCAGGAGGAAAACCAAGAAAGTTACTGGCAACAGGCGCTGTTGAAAACACAAGAACACGGTTTAGACGCTGCATTTGCTTGGTTGGAAACATTATCGGAGTGGCAGACAGGCTCAGGACAGGTTAAGAAATGGGTGATGATGGCTCGGTTGGCTGTAAGCGCTCAAAAAGAGGACTGGGCAGTGAAACTGTTGGAACAGGCTTCGAAGCAGATGCAAGTGTTGACAGTTAAAGAGTGGGACAAACATTTTACGTTTGAAGTGTATGCCCTTTGGTATCAACTATTAAGTGAAAACCTTGATAATAAAGATATTGAGGCAGTCGGACAGCTCGAATTTTTACGGACAGAGTTGATGCAGGCAGATGTTGTCCGTGCATTGGAATTAATTTATTAAGCATATATTATGTCAGATCCCACATTACGCTATTATGAAGAAGAGATGCGGTATCTCAAAGAGGCGGGATTAGAGTTTTCAAAAGCCCACCCTGATCGTGCCGCAATGCTGAATTTAGACAGGGTAGGTACGCGCGATCCTTATGTAGAAAGACTGTTTGAAGGCTTTGCTTTTTTGACAGGGAGAATCAGACAAAAATTAGATGATGACTTTCCGGAATTGACGGAGGGGTTGGTCCATATGTTGTGGCCGCATTATCTGAGGATGATTCCTTCCCTGACTGTTTTGGAATTGATTCCGGATAATAAAAAGTTGCAAGGAGGGCAAGTCGTCAAAAAAGGATTGTCCGTTCAGTCCGAACCTATCAATATCAACGATAGATTGACCAGATGCTTGTATCGGACCACTGCTGATGTTGCGCTCCAGCCTTTGAGCATATTGCATACATTGTTGGATTATGATGCGAATGGTCAAAGTGTCATCAAATTAACTTTCGGTATCCACCGGCAAATACAGAAAGAGAATTTAGATTTTTCCAAAATCAGAATTTATATTTCCGCCGACGAACCGATTGCCTTCGCATTGCGTCATGCTTTGTTGAATCAGACAGCACGAATCAGCCTTCATCATGCCGAATTGCCATCCGCCGGCAATATACAGTTTAAGGCAGTCGGATTTGCTGAAGATGAAAGGTTGTGGGAGAAAGTCAATAACAGCTTCAGCGGCTACCAACTATTGCTGGAATATTTTTGTTTCAAACAGAAGTTTTTCTTTATTGATTTAGTGGGCATCGATGCCGGAGCGTGGTCGGAACGTATTAATGAGTTTAGCGTGAATGTGGTTCTTTCCAAGCAATACCCTTCAGAGCTTCGATTCCCTCCTGACTGTTTGAAATTGAACTGCGTGCCTGCCATCAATCTGTTTGATATGGAAGCAGAGCCTATCCGAGTGGATCATAAGGCGTTCGAATATCAGGTGAAGCCGCTGTTACATGAAGGTATGGCTGTTGAAGTTTATTCCGTCGAAGAGGTAGAGGCGGTTAATCATGAAACAGGCAAACGTTACCCCTATATTCCTTTTTCCTCATTCCAGCATCGTGGCGGATTGATGAAATATGATGCGCCGGAAAGGTATTTCCATACCAAAGTCAAACAAGGCGTATCAGGAAGACATGAAACATTTATCATGCTTGGCGGATTGTTGTGGGATAGAAAAGATATATTGCCTACCGAGACGCTTTCATTGAAGGTGGTCGGGACAAATGGCGCTTTGCCGCGTAAAAGTCTGAGGGAAACCCAGATTCAAGACGACGATATCGCCGAACCAAATGTCAAAATGGTCAGAAACCTTACCACGCCGACATTGTCTTGCTATCCGCCGACAGAGGATAGATTCCAATGGCGCATATTGTCCCATTTGTCGCCCAACTATTTATCACTATTGAATGTCGACAGTTTGAAAGGTGCATTGTCCATTTACGACTGGACTGAAGACGAGCTGAACAAGCGCAGATTGAATGGTATTGTTGATGTCAAACATGAAACAGTACAGAGAATCGAGCGTGGCGCAGTCCACCGCGGAATTCATATTACCGTAACATTTGATTCGACCGCATTTAGCGGTGAGGCGGAAATTTATTTGTTCGGAGAATTATTGAACGAATTTTTTGCAATGTATGCTGATTTGAACCTGTTTACCCGGTTCAGCATTGTTTCTCTGCCATCCGGGAAAACATATACATGGAAAGACAGCAAAACAACTATCACACGGTTTTAGAAACGGCGCACAAAAGCGCCAAAGAAAATAACGACAGGCAAACGCTTCCCTTATGGGAGATTCCTAGAAATAAAGCGCAGCGCGAAAGTGGGTCGTCTGAAATCTTCCAAGAGAAATTGGGGGAGTTTATTGTACGCAATGCGGCAACAATGAATTTCTTCCAATTTTGCCGGGTTCTGGAAACCCTTGCCGAAGGAAGTGAAGAAAAGGCTGTCGAGTCAACCGTAAGATTTAGAAGAGTAAAGTCTTTATCTTTCCCTTCCGGGGAAATTGCCTCGGTTGAATATGACGCAGAAGCCGATCTGCCGACTGTCAGGACGACATTTTTAGGTTTGTACGGTGTTGATGCGGTTTTGCCGGATTACTTCCTGAACGATATTGCGACGCATAAAGACGGCAGTGAAAGCCTGGCAGCATTTTTAGATATTTTTAACCACCGAATCACGACCCTGTTTTTCCAAGCATGGAAAAAATACCGTTATCCGTTTCTGTTTCAACGGGAGGGGCAGGATGACCTATCGCGTTCTCTCTTGCACCTAATCGGGCAAGGCATGGTCAACGGGAAATTCATGCATCCTCTGCTGGATAGCAGGATTTTGGGGTTGTTCAGTATTTTTTACCAACGAACCCGAACCAAAGAAGGGATTGTCAGTATCGTCAGATACCTTCTTCCCTTTGCCGACGTAAAAGTAAAAGAGTTTCAGCCGCAGTGGGTCATTTTGGAGAAGGACCGCAAACTGGGGAAAGCCGGTTTGCGGTTAGACGGGGGAAGCGCATCTTTGGGCGGACGGATAAAAGATTACAGTCATTTGGTGCGTATTGAAATTACGCCCGATACATTTGACAACGCGCAGCTTCTGTTGCCAAAGCAGCAATTGCACCAAAAATTGCTCGAACTATTAAAACTCTATTTGGGTCGTCGTTTTGATGCGAGTGTTTACCTGAATATTAAAAAACAATGGATACCCAAAAGCCGTTTGGAAAAAAAACAAATATTGGGGATTAATACCGGTTTAGGTGCGATGCACCAAGACAAACAAATAAAAATAGCGAACTATACTTACTCAAACTAACTTCAAGAAAACGGAAAATCATGAATAAAAAAACCAGAATTACGTCAGTCTGCTCATTAGCCCTTTTATGCGCCATGCTTTCAGGATGCGGGATTTGGCAAGGTATGAAAGATGGAACGGTTGAAGCAACGAAAAGTGTTTTTTATACCAAACTCAAGATTTTGAAAATCGACCTAATTGCACGAAACGGTTTGAATCAAAACGAGCGTGGGCAGTCGCTGTCGACAGTCGTCCGAGTGTATCAGTTGAAAGACAAGCAAAATTATGAAGTTGCCTCATATCGTGATTTGCTCAATCAAGACAAAACCATCTTGAGCAACGATCTGGCAGAAGGTTACAAGCAATATACCATCCGGCCGGGGGAAACCATCAGCTTTGATGAAACGCTGAATAAAGACACCAAATATGTCGGCGTCGTCGCTTTCTATAACAAAGTAGGGGAAGAGCAGACTTGGAAAATGTTGATTACCAAAAAGCAGCTGACCAATAAAAAACCGGTCGTTATCGAATTGGTGGATAACAAAGTCCTGCTTCAAGAGACGGTCAAGAAAGTCAAATAATGGATGCCGCACTCTATGAGAAACTGACCGGATTTTATTCCGACGGTTTGCCGATAGATGACTTGCCGGGCAGCTTTCAGTTGGTTCGCAGTGTTTTGGACAATATCCAACGCATTCTTAACAGCAGGAGCGGTTCCTTGAAACATCTGCCGGATTATGGGATTCCCGATCTCAGCATGGTTTATAAAAACCTGCCGTCCAGCGCGCATGACTTGCGGTATTTTATGAGAAAAACCTTGTTGAAATACGAGCCGAGATTAAGGAACTTGGATATCCATCTCACTGAATCCAAAGACAATATCATGGTCTTGTGTTATCAGCTGGAATGCGAAATAGAAAACGTGGGTGCGGTAGTGATAGACACTTATTTTATGCCTGAGGGGACGGTTTCCGTTAAACGCAGCCGGACATAAGCTTTCTTTGGTGTGAATAGATTACTTTGAAAATTAAGAAATAAAATATGGTTAAACACATTTTCCTTACTTGCGGCGTGTTGCTTTCAGCAACCGCTCAAACCGCCTTTGCCAAAGAGCTGGAAGGCATGTTGGTCACTCAAAACAATTATGTCCGGATTCGAAGTTGTGATTTGAAAAACAATTACACTTTGCTTCCCGGTAGCGGAAACGGCTATGAAGCCGCAGCGGAAATCATCAGCGTCAGAAAAAATACGCCTGAAAACACACCAATCTATGTCGGATTGAGAGGCAATCTGGAAAACACCAATTTTTTGATTTCAGGCATTGATTTCATCAAAATGGGCGAGAGCTGTCATGTGCCACATACCGAAACCCCGCCTGCCGAAGTCGTTATTCGAGAGTATCCGCTTAATCAGCAGAAATCAGGTTCGACAGGAGGCAAGCCTGAGTCTAAACAAGACAATACGAAATTAAAAGCTACGGAATCCCAACAAGCTAAGGCAGAACAGGACAAACCGGAAGAAACGGCAGGCAAGTCAGAAGAGCCGATTCCTTATCCTGAAGTTACACAGACTAATCAATCGGAAGACGGTAAAAAGTCTGAAGGCAAGTCAAATTCAGACGACCTCGTTAAAGAAAGTGTGAAAACGGAGGATGTCAAACAGACAGATACCGAGAAATCTGGTCGCACAAATGCTGGCTCGGCGACACCGGAAGTATCCAATACAACTGCGCCAACCGAGAAAAAAACCGTAGAAAACAAGGAAATTGATACGTCGGCTAAAGCAGAAGCATCTGAAACGGTAGAAGCACCAACCAAATCAGAAATATCTGAAGTGGTAGAAGTGCCAGCCAAAGCAGAAACGCATGAAACAGTAGAAGCACCAATCCGATTTGAATCACTTGAAAAGGTAGAAACGCTGCCAACCAAGACGGAAATTTCTGCAACCGAAGAAACGCCAGCCCAAACGGAGGCGCCTGCAACAGTAGAAACACGGGTAACAACAGAAACTACGCCAACTACGCAAGCTCCGGTAGCGGAAGAAGTTTCGACAAAAACGGTTGATGTAGAGGAGCATCCGTCCGTATCTGAGTCTGTGGCTCCTGTGGTTTTGCCGGCAGAAAGTCAGCCGGTAGAAGCCGCTACCGTATCCGAATTGAAGCCTGAAACCGGTAAGCAAGAGACTCCATCGGTAGAGCATGAGCCTTTGGCGCCGCAAGTAGATATCCAACGCGAAGAAACGCATTCTGCACACAACACGCTGCCGGCAACGCCAATGACTACCGAAACATCTGCGTCACAGACAGAGCCTCCTGTTGCGAATGAAGAAACGTCAGTGCAGCCGGTTTATGTCAATAAGGTCATCGTGCATGATGATGACGCTGAATAAAAGGCAGGCAAGCCCAACAAAATAGCAGAGTCGGTTTGCTGCTTATCCATAGAAAAGGTCGTCTGAATTTTTTCAGACGACCTTTTCTTATGAATGGATTTTAGCGATACAACATTTTTGCTCACTCTTGCTCAAAGAGACAAATTTCCTCAGGCTTGGGAAGCAAGAAATAAATCGGTTTTATATGAACCTCGTTACCTTTTTAATTTTGAATAATCTGCCCCATCTGATGAGAAAGAGGGGATAGCGCGGCTGACTTGGTCATATTGGTTTTGCGGGTTATGCGGATTTTTTGCTTTCAAATGCCGCTATTTGTCAGCGTGTTATTTTGTGTTCGTTCTTTGTTTTCAAACGACCTATGATGGTAAGAGGTCGTCTGAAAACAGCTTACCAAGACAGATAGAACATGGCTTTGGCAAAAAATACGATAAACAGCATATGGGAAAACACGACGGCGTGGATGTATTTGGACCAGCCGACGGTCAGGGTGCGCCGTGCCATTTTGACGACGGCGATGGCGAAATGGACGAGGACGCTGACTGCCAACAGGATTTTGAGGATGAGGAGCGTACCGAATGAGGTGGCGAAGGGTTGGCTCAAAAAGGGCAGGTATCGGTTGAATACCATGACGATGCCGCTGATGAAAAGCGTAATGACGACGGGCGGCATAACGCGGACGGCGCGGTAGGACATGGCGCGTTCGACTTCGCGGCGTGAT
This sequence comes from uncultured Neisseria sp., assembly GCA_963533245.1. Taxonomy (GTDB): domain Bacteria; phylum Pseudomonadota; class Gammaproteobacteria; order Burkholderiales; family Neisseriaceae; genus Neisseria. The sequence goes on along the minus strand of CAUSOO010000028.1, from coordinate 9,468 downwards.
TCGCGTGAGACGCGGCCAGTGTGCATGACGGACAAAACCAGCATTTCGAAAAATACGCCGCCGACAAAGGCGATGGCGCAAAAGAGGTGGATGATGTGGGCGATGGCGTAGAGACTCATGACCGTGTTCCGAAGTGGATATTCAGGCGAAATTGTATCATCAGTCGGGCAGTTTCAGACGACCTTTTCCTTATTGTCGGCTCAATAGTCGGTGTCGCTCGGGATGTGCAAAGAAGCCATTTTGTTTATTAGGGCAGTTCGATAGGTAAGGGGCAAAATAGTTTTTAAATTATAGTGGATTAACTTTAAACCAGTACGGCGTTGCCTCGCCTTGCCGTACTATCTGTACTGTCTGCGGCTTCGTCGCCTTGTCCTGATTTAAATTTAATCCACTATAGGTAATGAAATCAGGTATTTTATTTAACATATCGGTCTATTTTAAAGTTAACCCCCTATACACTATACTGTTGCCACATTTCATGATGATGAAGAGGAAAAGATGAATAAAATATTGTCTCTGTTGGCTGTATGTTTGGCGATTGTGCCGTTGTCTGCATGTAAACAGGAGGTTTCGGAGAAACCGGCAGCAAAGCAAGAAAAAGCGGCTTCTGTTGTTATTCGTCCTGAATTGAATTGGGATACCCCTAAATTAACCAGTAATGTTTGGAAAATCAGCAAATCGGGGCAGCCGGATTCTTATTTGGTCGGTACCATCCATATCGGTAAGCCCAATGCCACCTTGTCTCAAGATGCAAAGAATCTGCTGGCATCTGTCGAACAGTTGGTTACCGAGGCCGATATGCTGCCCCAGCTCAATGATGAAGAGATAGCGAAATATCAAGAGTTTATGCAAAAAATTTATAGTCAAGATTCTTTGAAATCCAAGTTGGGCGATAAGAATTTTGAACTGTTGCAACAGGATTTTATGAAAAGTCCGGAGTTGGCTCAGATGGCACCGTACATCGACCACATGCATCCTTGGGCGGTGTTGCTGTTTGCTTTAAGTATTTATCCGCCTGAATACAGCAACCAGACGGGTGTGGATATTTTGCTGTCGAAAGCGGCACAAGAGTCCGGCAAAACACGCCTTGCTTTAGAGGATGTGATGGATTTCTCTCGAATTTTTGCCAGTCAGCCGGAAAAGTTGATGATTAAAATGTTGACATTGAGAACGAATGAAGAGTATGCCGATCGGGAAACCAAACGTCTTTTCAATGCCTATGAGAAAGGAAAGTTCGAGGATTTACCTTTGGTGCAAACTGAATTCGAAAAGGAATTTGCTCAAAAGTATCCCGATACTATTCCCGCTTTATCTTGGGTACGCAGCGATTTGCTGATTAAGCGCAATCAAAGTTGGTTGCCGAAAATCAAAGAGATATCTGCTAAAAAGAAAACGGTTTTTGCCGTAGGCATCATGCACCTGATGTCTGAACAAGGCTTGATTGAGAAGTTGCGCAAGGAGGGTTATCAGGTGACGCCGGAGCCTTCAATCTTGATGTGGTAAAGCGTAAAACGTCGTCTGAAAAAGGTTTCAGACGACGTTTTATAATGAAAAATTGGAGAAGCCGACCGCGAGATATAGTGGATTAAAATTAAATCAGGACAAGGCGACGAAGCCGCAGACAGTACAGATAGTACGGCAAGGCGAGGCAACGCCGTACTGGTTTAAAGTTAATCCACTATACAGCGGTCGGTTTGTTTTTGGGCGGGTTTTGTTGGTATCAAGGGGCAGAAAAGGTCGTCTGAACGCTTGGCGCGCGATTTTTGTTTCAAATATGGCGAGAAACAGGATGGGCGTGATGACTTAGATGGTTTCAGACGACCTTTGCATTGTCGCGACGGGTTTCCCATGTGTTTATTTTATGGGGAAGGCTGCTCAAAATTTAATTGTCAGATGGCGCCGACCGCTTATAAATAAAGGGATTATGCAATTGGAAACTGTATGATTTCAAATTGTAAATTACTCTTTAAAATGACGTTTGGTTTTGAAAACGACCGTTTGTTAGAAAGTTAAGACGGGCGCATTTTTAGATAATAAGATACGGGAAATTATCACAGGGAAAAAAAATGTTATTGTTAGTATTATTTTGCATGATACTTTGCCTGCTTGTAATTGCTGCCTTTATCGTGGCATCAATTCGCAGAAAACGGTTTGCTTACGATGTCAGCCGCGATTACGAATACGGTCAATTGCCCAAGTCGGCGACAGTCAGTTTGCGTGAGGGCGAACTGATCTTGCCCGACACCATCGGCGCGAATGATACGGTAATCGCCAGAATCAACGTGAAATCAGGTTGGCTGGGCAGATTGGTAATGCCTTGGATCGGCGTCAAAACCAACCGCGGGGAATGGCGGGCGTATGTCGAACATGGCGGCAACGGCGCGCGCTACCTCAATTTGACCGACACCTTCGACGACGGCAGCAGAAAAATTACATTAAGCGGCAACCGCGTGTTCCTGCCTGATCAGGAAGTCGAATTGTCGGTTTATCCGCGCGAGTGTTTGAGCGGTAAAAAAATCCTGGTCCTTGCACCCCATGCGGATGATGCGGAATTGGCGGCTTACGGATTATATGAAAAACATGCTGCCGATACGTTGGTGGTTACGATTACCGCAGGGGAGGGCGGCAGCTTCCATTACAACAATCTGTATGCGCGCAATCCCGAGCAAATGCAGGCGCAGTATCTGCAAAAGGGCAGGATGCGCGTATGGAACAGCCTGACCGTGCCGCTTTTGGCGGGCGTGTCGTCTGAAAACATTTTGCAGCTCGGCTATTTTGACAGCACATTGCAAGTCATGAAGCAGAATCCCGATGCCGATGTGAAGTCGACCAAACTGGATACGGCGGATGTCAATCTGTTCCGCCGTGCCAATACCTCGCCTTTGTCCAAAGGCTTGAACGGCGGCTCGAATTGGCGCGGTCTGGTCAATAATCTGGCCTATATTATCGAAACCTTCCAGCCCGACATCATCGTCAGCCCGTCGCCCAATATTGATGCGCACAAAGACCATCAATATACGACGATTGCTGCGGTTGAAGCGTTGAAACAATTGGATTATCGGAAAGGCTCGCTGTTTTTGCATACGCTGCATTTTTTGAGCGACGATTTCCCGATCGGCAAGTCCGGCTCGATGTTGAGCCTGCCGCCAATGTTCGGTCAGCCGTTCCATTTCCATTCCGTGTATTCCCTGCCTTTGAACAAAGAAGAGCAGAACCGCAAACTGCTGGCGCTGGACGCGATGAACGATATCCGCCCCAACGCCAACGGGTATGCGGACTGGAAAACCATGATATTCCGCGGCTTGAACGGCTTACGCCATCATGTATTTGATATCGATAGGGATTTGGTCAACCGCTTTGTCCGCAGCAATGAATTGTTTTACGTTGTTCCCGTCAGCGATGTGCATCAGGAAGACAGTTATCAAAAAATCGTCCAATGCGGCTGATTGGGTCGGGTTTCAAATCATTGCCTGCCTGAATGTCGGATAAAAAGAGAAATTGAGCGAAGTTCCGGCAACGGGTGAGACCATGCCACATACGTTGGCGGCCGATATACAAAGGTCGTCTGAAAACCTATAATGGCAAGGATTTCACACCTGTTGCCCGCCATGCCGATTTACTTTATTTCCGATTTGCACCTGAGCGAATCCCATCCCGAATTGACCGAATTGTTTTTGCGCTTTATGCGTGAAAAAGCACCAAAGGCGCGTTCGGTTTATATTTTGGGGGATTTGTTTGATTTTTGGATAGGCGACGACGAGCAATCTGAATTGACCCAAACCGTCGCGCAAGCGATTCAATCCGTCGTGCAGCGCGGGGTGGAATGTTTCTTTGTACACGGCAATCGGGATTTTTTGATCGGAAAGCAATTTGCAGCGCAATCCGGTATGAAGTTGCTGCCCGAATATGCGGTGGTCGATTTATACGGCAGCTCTGCCTTGATTTGCCACGGAGATACTTTGTGTATCGATGATGCGCGTTATCAGAAGTTCAGAAAGGTTGTTCACCAAAAATGGCTGCAACGCCTGTTCCTAAGCCTGCCGCTTGCCCTGCGCCTGAAAATCGCCCGTAAAATACGCCGAACCAGCAAACAGGGCAAACAATATAAAGCCGCCGAAATCATGGACGTCCAGCCGCAATTTACCGCAGACATTGTGCGTCGGCATCGTGTCCAACTGTTGATTCACGGACACACCCACCGTGAGCATATCCATCAGGAAGACGGCTTTACCCGTATCGTGTTGGGGGATTGGAAGCCTGATTACGCTTCCATACTGGAGGTTGATGAACAAGGTTTCCGGTTTGTTCCTTTATAAATTTCCCACGAGAAAGCATTGAAAAATATAGGGAATTGGATTTGGTATTGCGTCTCGATACAAGCCCCAATCGGCTCCATATGGTTTGAAACGTAAAACCTGTCCTGTAAACAGCTTCACTTTAAAGTCATCCTCAAAAAGGTCGTCTGAAAACCCGATAGCGGGTTTTCAGACGACCTTTCACTTTCTCAACTCAACATCAGAATTTCGCTTGCAGCCTCAACCAAGCGGTACGGCCGGGTTCGTTGACGCGCAAGGTTTGCGTGCCTGCTGAAGGGTCGCCGCCTTTGCTGACGAATTCGGCATAGGTTTTGTTGAACACGTTGTCTATGCCGGCCTGCAAGGTGGCGTATTTGCTGAATTTCCAGCCGGCATTGAGCGAGAGTACGCCGAAGCCGGAAGAGGCGCCGATGTCCTGACCGACGATATTGCCTTGACCTTTGCTGTAACGGTTTTGTTTCGCCACGACGCGCCATAACGCGCCTGCGCTGAATTTACCGTTGTCGAAGGCGAGGGTGTTGTTCCACTCGAGCGGCGGGGTTTGTGCCAAAGGTTTGCCGTCGGTACGGTTTTTGCCGTGGGTGTAGGCGAGGCTGCTGCCGATTTCCCAATTGGGTGCAAACGTCCATTTGACTTCGGCTTCGCCGCCGAAACGAGAGGCTTTAACGTTGCGTACGCCTAAATCCGTGCCTTGGCGTTCGAGTATGATGAAGTTTTTGACATCGCTGCCGAATACGGATACGGAGGCATGGAGGTTAGGACGTTTCCAGATGATGCCCGCATCGATTTGGCGGTTTTGTTCGGGATGGATGATTTTCTTTTTGGCGCGCAGACGTTCCCAGTAGTCGGGCGAGCGTTCGGCGATACCGAATCCGGCGTAGTATTTCAAGCCGTTATCCGTATCACGTTCCCAACGTAAGAAACCGGAATTCAAGTTGAATTTCTGATGTTTCAAAACGGGATCGGTTACGTCTGCGGAATCGTAATGCGCTTTGACACGGTCGTGGCGCAAGCCTGCTACCCAACGTTGTTTGTCGGTTTGCTGCCAAGCGGCTTCGGTGAAAACGCCCCATTGTTTGAAACTTTGATTGGGCATATAGGGCTTGTGGCGGTAACCGTCGCCGCCGCGTTCCATGCGGGCGACGTGTACGTCGTCCATATAATCTACGCCGGTTTGCAGATTGAGTTTGTCCCAATCGAAGGTGGCTTTCAGACGACCTGTGTCGGTGTTGCGTTTGGGGTTGTTGGCGTTTTTAATCTGTTTGCCTGCCGGATTGCGGATGGTGCGCAGGCTGTATGTGTCCATGACGTGGTCGATTTCGCTTTCACCGTAGCGCAATTCGAGTTCGCTGAACCAAGGGGTGAGGTTGCGTTGGGTAAAGCGGACGTTCCATGCGTCGCGGTCGAATTTGCTGCCGTCCATCATGCGGTCGGCGTAGGCGACTTTGGCCCTGCTTCGTTCGTATGTGCCTGCGATGGTGGTGTTTTCGGTCGGGGTGATGCCCAGTTGCAGCATTTGGCTGTCGCGTTTGAAATGGGAGTGGACGCGTTTGCCGTCGCCGTCTTTGTAGTCGCCGGCTTCGTTATGGGAAATATTGCTGCGGACGTAGCCGTATTTGCCGCCGAACTCGGCTTCAAGCGAACCGTCGCGGCGGTCGTTGCTGCCTGCGGTCAGGGAGGCGTTGATGTTGTAGGGTTTTTCGCTGAAATCAGGGTCTTTGCGGATGAATTGTACCGAGCCGCTGACCAAACCCATGCCTTGGGTTACGGTTTGCGGGCCTTTGGTGACGACGACTTTGTCGAAAGAATTCGGGTGGATGTAGGCAGTCGGCGGGTCCATACGCATGCTGCAGCCGCCGTAAATAAACTGGTCGTCTGCGTTAATCGACAGGCGCGAACCGCCCAAACCGCGGAACAGCGGATCGCCCGAGCTTCCGCCTTTGCGGATGATGCTCATGTTGGGCACGGATTGTAAAAGGTCCGCACCGTCTCCGGCAGGGAGGGGTTGCAAAGCAGCTTTGGGGTTGAAAGTAACGCTATTGGCTTTTTGTTGTTGTGTGCCGGTGACGGTAACGGGGGAAAGGATAACAGTTTCTTCGGGAACGGGGTCTGTGTCCGCCCAAGCCTGGGATACGGCTAAGGCAATCGGCAGAAGGAGTAGCTGGTGTTTCATTCTTAGAGCTCCTTTTATTGGTTTAGTTCATTGGGCGTAGTTAATTACTACTTTGGTAGTATAAAGAATGTCAGGCAGTTTGTGAGTAAGAAAACGGTTTTATTTAATTTAAGTCAATATTTTCGAGGCATAATTAAATTATTTGAATAATAGTAATAACCGTGTTGATTAATTGCCTATTTTTCCGTTTGGCAGGAAGAAGGGATAAGGCTGTTACAGGGATAAAGAGGGTGGTGTTCGGGAGCGGGATGCAAATCTGTTTTAGCATGCTGAGACGGCGTGTCCTTTGGCATTCCGTTTGTAGTCATTACGATATTTCAAACAGCAAAAAGGTCGTCTGAAAATTTTTCAGACGACCTTGGTTTTAACGGGAAACTCCTGACAAACGATACCGGCGGTTTATTTAAACCAACCCCTGACGCGCTCCAGCCCGCCGAAGTTGATGCAGGCATCGGCGACTGCCTGCGCTTTCGGTTTGGCGCGGTAAGCCACGCCTATGCCGGCTTCTTTGAGCATCGGAATATCGTTCGCACCGTCGCCCATCGCCAACACCTGATGCGGCTGCAATCCAAGGCGGTCGCGGTATTCGCGCAATAAGTCCGCCTTTGCCTGCGCGTCGATGATTCTGCCTTTCAGACGACCTGTCAGCTTGCCGTTTTCAATTTCCAAAACATTGGCGTGTTGGTATTCGAAGCCGAGGCGTTGTTGCAGCCTTTCGGTGAAAAACGTGAATCCGCCCGACACCAGCATGAATTTCACGCCGTGCGCCTTGCATTCGTCCAACAAAAATTCCGCACCGAGCGAGAGCCGCAAAACATTTTCATAAACATCCGCCAAAACCCGTTCGTCCAATCCCGCCAACAGGGCAACGCGGCTGCGCAAAGACTGCTCGAAATCCAATTCGCCGCGCATCGAGCGTTCGGTAATTTCCGCCACGCGGTCTTTCAAACCGACGCCCGCCGCAATTTCATCGACGCATTCAATGGTAATCAGCGTCGAATCCATATCGCTGACAATCAGCCCGAGTTCGCCGAACGCCCTATCGGGCAACACGGCGTGGTCGATTTGACGGCTGTCCAGCAACGCCGCGTCTGCCCCGCTTAAAGAAAACCCTTCTTCAACGATAAAACGCATACGTTTTCCATCGGCGTAATCAGGTTCGGGCAGGCGGGAGAGGAGGGCGGAAGGCAGGGCTTCGGCGGAGGGGAATTGGAGGACGAGGGCGTGCGGCATGGCGGTGGCTCAAAAAATGCGGATTATATAGTGAAACAGTGAAAAATGTTACGGCACCCAAGCCGTATTTTCGGAAATGATTTCAAACGCAGACGGCAGTATGGGTAAGGCAATACAGGAAGGAAATGCCGAATTGTCGGCTTGCCTATTGCCAGTCCACTGAAAATTCGCTATAAGGGGATTATATGGAATATATTAACATTTATATACAGACAACCTAAAAAAGGATTCAGAGATGAAAATCGGTATCCCACGCGAGTCATTATCCGGCGAAACCCGCGTCGCCTGTACGCCTGCCACCGTTGCCCTGTTGAGCAAACTGGGCTTTGAAACCGTTGTCGAAAGCGGTGCAGGTTTGGCGGCAAGTTTGGACGATGCCGCTTACCAAACAGCAGGCGCGACCGTTGCCGACAAAGCGACGGTTTGGGCATGCCCTTTGATTTATAAGGTCAACGCGCCGTCCGAAGGCGAGCTGCCGCTGCTCAAAGAAGGGCAAACCATCGTCAGCTTCCTGTGGCCGCGCCAAAACGAGGCTTTGGTGGAAGCCTTGCGCGCCAAGAAAGTGAACGCGTTGGCGATGGACATGGTACCCCGCATTTCCCGCGCGCAGGCTTTGGACGCTTTGTCTTCGATGGCAAACATCAGCGGCTACCGCGCCGTGATTGAAGCCGCCAACGCCTTCGGCCGTTTCTTCACCGGTCAAATCACCGCCGCCGGCAAAGTGCCGCCCGCGCAGGTTTTGGTGATTGGTGCAGGTGTGGCAGGTTTGGCGGCGATTGGTACGGCAAACTCGCTCGGCGCAGTGGTGCGAGCGTTCGATACCCGCTTGGAAGTGGCGGAACAAATCGAATCGATGGGCGGTAAGTTCCTGAAACTCGACTTCCCCCAAGAATCGGGCGGCAGCGGCGACGGCTACGCCAAAGTGATGAGCGACGAATTTATCGCCGCCGAGATGAAGCTCTTTGCCGAGCAGGCGAAGGAAGTGGACATCATCATTACCACCGCCGCCATTCCGGGCAAACCCGCGCCCAAGCTGATTACCAAAGAAATGGTGGAAAGCATGAAATCCGGCTCCGTCATCGTCGATTTGGCGGCGGCGACCGGCGGCAACTGCGAACTCACCAAACCGGGCGAATTGTTCGTAACGGACAACGGCGTGAAAATCATCGGCTACACCGACATGGCAAACCGCCTTGCCGGACAGTCTTCCCAGCTTTACGCCACCAACTTGGTCAACCTGACCAAGCTGTTAAGCCCGAACAAAGACGGCGAAATCACGCTGGACTTCGAAGACGTGATTATCCGCAACATGACTGTTACCCGCGACGGCGAAATCACCTTCCCGCCTCCGCCGATTCAGGTTTCCGCCCAGCCGCAGCAAACGTCGTCTGAAAAAGCCGCGCCTGCCGCCAAGCCTGAGCCGAAACCCGTTCCACTGTGGAAAAAACTCGCGCCCGCCGTCATCGCCGCCGTGTTGGTGCTGTGGGTCGGCGCGGTTGCACCCGCAGCATTTTTGAACCACTTCATCGTCTTCGTCCTCGCCTGCGTCATCGGCTACTACGTCGTCTGGAACGTCAGCCACTCGCTGCATACCCCGCTGATGTCCGTAACCAACGCCATCTCCGGCATCATCGTCGTCGGCGCACTGCTGCAAATCAGCCAGGGCAACGGTTTCGTGACCCTGCTTGCGTTCATCGCCATCCTGATTGCCAGCATCAACATCTTCGGCGGCTTCTTCGTAACGCG
>CAUSOO010000027.1:0-28775 GCA_963533245.1 uncultured Neisseria sp. | reverse complement strand
GCATGGACTTGAAGAAACTCTACTGGATCAACGGCGAACACATCAAAATCACGCCCAACGAAAAACTCGCCGAACTCGTCAAACCCCGCCTTGCCCTGCGCGACATTTACGACACGGCAAAACCCGCATTGGAAGACGTGTTGGCACTGGTCAAAGACCGCGCCCAAGACCTGAACACGCTCGCCGACGAGTGCCTCTACTTCTACGTCAAACAAACGCCTGCCGAAGCGGACGTGCAAAAACACTGGGACGACGAAGCCGCCGCCCGTATGCTGCGCTTCGCCGAACGCCTCGAAGGGCTGGAAGACTGGAACGCCGAAGCCATCCACGACCTGTTCAAACCCTTCTGCGACGAAGAAGGCATCAAAATGGGCAAACTCGGCATGCCCCTGCGCCTCGCCGTCTGCGGCACGGCGAAAACGCCCAGCGTCGATGCCGTGTTGGCACTAATCGGCAAAGAAGAAGTGTTGAAACGGATACGTTCTTAAAACGTTGAAAAGGTCGTCTGAAAATTTTCAGACGACCTTTTTTAGTTTCGCAGAAACTTATTCTTCGCTTTGATTTTTATCTTTTTTGCGCCATAAGCCTTTAAACAGCGCGCCTGCCCCAATCACGCCGACAGCAATCAATTTGCCGAATTTGGCGAGCAATGCGCCTGCAAGAGCCAACAAGCCCAGTTTTTTCGCAGCCAATCCGCCGACTAAGGCAGCCAATCCGTATTCCGCCACTTTGTCGGTCGCGGCATTGAAATCGCTGTAACGCTTGCCTTCGTTGAATTCGATATTGCCCAATAATTCCCGTGCGATAGGTTTGTATTGGTCTACGCTGTTCAAATCGGTGACCATGGTCAGTTCGATAAAACCTTCGCGGCCGAGCTGGTAAGTGTTGTAGTTGATGGCAGGATTTTGGTCGGGTTTGTTTTTCTCCCAAACGTCAATCGACCAAATCAGGCGGTGGGTAGCCGCATCATATTGCGGTTTTTCCACCCAGCCGCGCGTTTCCAATTCAGGCAGGTTGCGGGCGGCACGTTCTTTGTTTTGCTCCTCAGAACCTTCTTTCAGCTGCTTGAGCATGCCTTCGACATCCCATTCTTTGGCATCATCGTCTTTGATGTAACCGGAATCATTGAAATTCAAATCGACCCACCAAGGGGCTGCGCTGTCTTTATTTTTTTGCTCCGGAATAATCAGCCCGTAGCGGTCGGGATTTGTGCCATTACCCCATTCTTCCATCAAGCTATTGGCGGCATCTTTTTTAATAAAGACCATTTTGGCGGGCAGTTTCAGTTTTGCCTGGTTGCCCAAGTCGATAACTGCCGGGCCGGTGATTGTTTGTTTGGCGATCTCGTCCTCTGAAACAGTTGAAGCATTTTTCGAGTTTGGCGCAGATGCTTCGACGGCTGAAGCAGTATCCGGTTTGGCGGCATACGCAGGCAAGGTTTGGAGGGATAACAAGGCTGCCAAAACAGCGCAGGCAAAACGGTTGCTTTTCATCATGGGGTTTCCATAAAAATGAGTTAAAAAATGCGGACAGCCGAAACACCATACGCTCCGGCGTGACCCAAGAAGGAGGTTTGCAATAATAAAACTACATTTGCATATTAATATGCCTATGATTTGAAAAAAATGCGGATAAAATTTCCGATTGGTCGCAATTTGTTACCCAAAGGTACAGACAGTGGCGTTTTATAGTGGATTATCAGGGCAACAAACCACATGATTCAAATATTTCATGTGGCATGACGCCGCAACGTTCCCACCAATCAAAAAGGTCGTCTGAAAACCGGAAATCCCCATTTTCAGACGACCTTTTCATGCTTCACCCCCTATCAAGCGTCGATATTTTGCGCAATCAGGGCATTGTTTTCGATGAAGGCGCGGCGCGGTTCGACTTCGTCGCCCATCAGGGTAACGAACACTTCGTCGGCGGCGATGGCGTCTTCGATGCGCACTTTCAACAAACGGCGCACGGCGGGGTCCATCGTGGTTTCCCAAAGCTGTTCGGGGTTCATCTCGCCCAATCCTTTGTATCGCTGGATGGACATGCCTTTTTGGGCGTTTTGGAGCAGGATGTTCAGCGCGGTTTCAAAGCTGTCCACGTCGTACTCGTTCTCGCCTTTATAAAGCTTGGCACCCTCGCCGACCAAGCCTTTGAGAGCGGCGGCGGTTTGGGTGAGGGTTTGGTAGGCTTTGCTGTTGAGGAACTTGGGTTCGATGTAGCTGACCATGACGTTGCCGTGCAGCTTGCGGGTAATTTTAATGAAGCGGTTGCCTTCGTGCCCTTCGATGCGTTCGAGGGCGACTTCTTTTTCGTCGAGCAAACCGGAAAGTTCGGCAACGGCTTTATCGGCGTTTTCAGACGACGTCAAATCAATAGGCGACGCGTGCAGCATGGCGCGCAGGACGAGTTCGTCCACGAAGCGGCTTTCCTGTTCGATAACGGTTTTCGCCAACAGGAATTGTTTGGCGGTATCGGCAAGTTCTGCGCCTTCGATTGTGCGGCCGTCTGAAACGATTTTGGCTTTTTCCAAAGCGAGGCCGAGCAGCCATTGGTCTTTTTCAAGTTCGTCTTTGAGGTAACGCTCCTGCTTGCCGTATTTGGCTTTGTAAAGCGGCGGCTGGGCGATGTAGATGTAGCCGCGTTCGACCAGCTCGGGCATTTGGCGGTAGAAGAAGGTCAGGAGCAAGGTGCGGATGTGCGCACCGTCCACGTCGGCATCGGTCATGATGATGATGCGGTGGTAACGCAGTTTTTCGGGGTTGAACTCTTCTTTGCCGATGCCTGCGCCCAGCGCGGTAATCAGGGTGGCGACCTCTTGGCTGGCGAGCATTTTTTCAAAACGGGCTTTTTCGACGTTCAGGATTTTGCCTTTGAGCGGCAAAATGGCTTGGAATTTACGGTCGCGGCCTTGTTTGGCAGAACCGCCGGCGGAATCGCCCTCGACCAGATAAAGCTCTGACAAGGCAGGGTCTTTTTCTTGGCAGTCGGCGAGTTTGCCGGGCAGCCCCAAGCCGTCCATCACGCCTTTGCGGCGGGTGATTTCGCGGGCTTTGCGGGCAGCTTCGCGCGCGCGGGCGGCATCGACGATTTTGCTGGTGATGATTTTGGCTTCGTTCGGATTTTCTTCGAGGAAGTCGGTCAAGGCTTGGTTGATGACTTCGTTGACGACGGGGCCGATTTCGCTGGACACCAGTTTGTCCTTGGTTTGCGACGAGAATTTGGGGTCGGGCAGTTTGACGGACAACACGCAGGTCAAACCTTCGCGCATATCGTCGCCGGCGGTTTCAACTTTGGCTTTTTTGGCGACTTCGTTGGCTTCGATGTAGCTGTTGATGGTGCGCGTCATCACTTGGCGCAATGCGGTCAGGTGCGTACCGCCGTCGCGCTGCGGGATGTTGTTGGTGAAGCACTGCACGCTTTCCTGATAGCTGTCGTTCCACTGCATCGCACATTCGACGCTCATACCGTCTTTCTCGCCGAACGCGTAAAAGATTTTTTCGTGCAACGGCGTTTTTTTGCGGTTCATGTATTGCACGAACCCGGCCACGCCGCCGGAAAGGGCGAAGCTTTCGTGTTTGCCGTCGCGCTCGTCGATCAATTCGATGTCCACGCCGTTGTTCAGGAAGGAAAGTTCGCGGATGCGTTTGGCGAGGATGTCGAAGCTGTATTCGACGTTGCCGAAGGTTTCCGCGCTGGCGAGGAAGCGCACGGTCGTGCCTTTTTTGTCGGAGTCGCCGACAACTTTCAACGGCTCTTCGGTTTCGCCGCGCACGAAGCGGACGAAGTGTTCCTTGCCGTCGCGGTAGATGGTCAGCGTTACCCAGTCGGACAGCGCGTTGACGACGGACACGCCCACGCCGTGCAGGCCGCCGGAGATTTTGTAGCTGTTGTTGTCGAACTTGCCGCCCGCGTGCAATACGGTCATGATGACTTCGGCGGCGGAGCGTCCTTCTTTAGGGTGGATGCCGGTGGGCATACCGCGCCCGTTGTCGGCCACGCTGACGGAATTGTCGGCATGGATGGTTACGGTGATTTTGTCGCAATGGCCGGCGAGGGCTTCGTCGATGGCGTTGTCCAATACTTCGAACACCATGTGGTGCAGGCCGCTGCCGTCCTGCGTGTCGCCGATATACATACCGGGGCGTTTGCGTACCGCTTCCAAGCCTTCCAGCACTTGTATGCTGTCGGCGCCGTATTCTTCGTGTTTTTGGTCAGTCATGGTCTTTATCTGTAAGATTTTTTTAAAAGAATTTCTGCTGAGGTCGTCTGAACGACAGTTGGGCGCGCCACCCGGACGGTCAAGCTGTCCGACGGACGGAAATAGACCGCCATTATACCTGATTCTGCTGGAAAATTCAGCAGCTTAGCACGTTTGCGGCGAGCTTCGGGACGGCAAAGTTCCGTTATCAAACTGCATCGTCTTCAGTCTGCTTCGGTTTGTCCTCCGTTCCATCTGGGCACGCCCTCGGTTTCGATACCGAACATGTCCAAAGCATGTGCCACGCTGTGGGTAATGATGTCGTCAATGGTTTGCGGCTGCTGATACATGGCGGGGATGGGCGGGAAAATAATGCCGCCCATTTCAGTCACTCGGCGCATGTTTTCAATATGGGCAAGGTTTAACGGCGCTTCACGCACCATCAACACCAACCGCCGGCGTTCTTTCAAAACCACATCGGCAGCGCGGGTCAAAAGATTGTCGCCGAACCCGTGCGCGACGGATGCCAGCGTCCGCATGGAGCAAGGGGCAATCAACATCCCGTCTGTTTTAAACGAGCCGCTGGCAATGCGTTCGCCGATGTGGTTGACGGAATACACGACATCGGCGAGCGCATAGACTTCTTCTTTTGTGTAGCCCGTTTCCAAAGCGCGTGTCATTTCCGCACCTTTGGAAACCACCAAATGCGTTTCGACGTCGTGTGTGCGCAAAAGCTGTAAGGCTTTGACTCCATATTGGAAACCGCTGGCACCGCTGATGCCGATAATCAGGCGTCGGGTCATAAATAATCTTTCTGTGGGTCGTCTGAAAAATAACCGAGGGGGTTCATTATAGTAAAAATCGCCACTTGGAATAACACAGCAATACAAATTGTCGGCGCTTGTGAATATCCGATAGAATACTGTTTTTTCATCCTTAGGGTCGTCTGAAAGGGACACGATATGGCAAAAGCAAAAGGCGGTTTGGGCCGCGGTTTAGATTCCCTGATTTCCAACGGCGTGGACAACAGCAGCAGCGACCGCCTGACTACCGTCGCCATCAACGACATCCAACCCGGCCGCTATCAGGCGCGGGTACAGATGGACGACGAAGCCTTGCAGGAGCTGGCGGATTCGATTAAAGCGCAAGGCGTCATCCAGCCGGTCATCGTGCGCGAACACGGCCTTTCCCAATACGAACTGATTGCCGGCGAACGCCGCTGGCGCGCATCCCAACTCGCCGGGCTGACCGAGATTCCGGTCGTCATCAAAACCATCAGCGACGAAACCGCGCTGGCAATGGGTTTGATTGAAAACCTGCAACGCGAAAACTTAAACCCGATTGAAGAAGCGCAAGGTTTGAAACGACTTGCCGACGAGTTCGGACTGACTCATGAAACCATCGCCAAGGCGGTCGGCAAAAGCCGCAGCGCCATTTCCAACAGCCTGCGCCTGTTGAGCCTGCCCGAGCCGGTCCAAGAAATGCTCTACCACCGCCATCTTGAAATGGGACACGCCCGCGCCCTGCTGACCCTGCCCGTGGTCGAGCAGCTTGAACTGGCGCAAAAAGCGGTAAAAAACGGTTGGTCGGTGCGCGAAGTCGAACGCCGCAGCCAAATCGCCCATCAAACCAAACAGGAAATCAAAAAAACCATCAGCCCCGATATACGTCGTCTGAACGACGTTTTGACCGAAAGACTGGGTGTTAATGCGGAAGTCAAAACTACCAATCACAAAAAAGGCAAAATCGTCCTCCACTTCGATACGCCGGAAACATTTGAGTATCTGCTGAAACAGTTGGGCATCGATTATCAGGCATAAGACGACAATAAGATATCGACAAAAGCCTTTTCAGCCGCTTCTCAAGCCGGGTTTTGCATGATGCGAAACCCGGTTTTTTCAATATATAGTGGATTAACTTTAAACCAGTACGGCGTTGCCTCGCCTTAGCTCAAAGAGAACGATTCTCTAAGGTGCTGAAGCACCAAGTGAATCGGTTCCGTACTATCTGTACTGTCTGCGGCTTCGTCGCCTTGTCCTGATTTAAAGTTAATCCACTATAAGTCCCATGCTTGCCAACATAAAAAAGGTCGTCTGAAAACCCTTGTTTCAGGTTTTCAGACGACCTTTTGTCTTGTTTCAAACCGTTTCAATCAGTCTTTGAACCGTTTGAACACCAGCGTGCCGTTGGTACCGCCGAAGCCGAAGGAATTGGAGATGGCAACGTCGATTTTCACGTCGCGCGCTTCGTTGGCGCAGTAGTCCAAATCACAGCCCGCTTCGATGTCTTGTTCGAAGATATTGATGGTCGGCGGGGATTTTTGCTCGTGTACTGCCAACACGCTGTACAGCGCTTCCACGCCGCCTGCCGCGCCGAGTAAGTGGCCGGTCATGGATTTGGTGGAATTGACGATGACTTTACGGGCGTGGTCGCCCAGCGCGCGTTTGAGCGCTTTGGTTTCGTTGGCATCACCCAACGGAGTGGATGTACCGTGTGCGTTGACGTAATCGACGTCTTCGGGATTCAGTCCGGCATCTTTCAACGCACGGGTAACCGCCAACGCAGGGCCTTCTTCGTTCGGCGCAGTAATGTGGTAAGCATCGGAACTCATGCCGAAGCCGACGATTTCGGCGTAGATTTTCGCGCCGCGTTTTTTGGCGTGTTCCAATTCTTCCAACACCAGCACACCCGCACCTTCGCCGATAACGAAGCCGTCGCGGCCTTTATCCCACGGACGGGAAGCGGTGGCGGGATCGTCGTTGCGGGTGGAAAGGGCCTTCATCGCAGCGAAGCCGCCGACGCCCAAAGTACTGATCGCGCCTTCGGCACCGCCTGCAATCATCACGTCCGCGTCGCCGTATTTAATCAGTCGGGCGGAGTCGCCGATGGAGTGTGCGCCGGTGGTACAGGCGGAAACCATGCCGTAGCTGGGGCCGCGGTAGCCTTTGAGGATGGTAACGTGGCCCGCAATCAGGTTAATCAGCGAACTGGGAATAAAGAAAGGATTGATTTTACGCGCGCCGCCTTCGAGTACGGCTTTACCGGTGGCTTCGATGCTGGGCAGACCGCCGATGCCGGAGCCGATGTTCACGCCGACGCGGTCTTTGTCGAGGCTTTCCAATTCGTCCAAACCGGCATCGTTGATGGCTTGCAGCGCGGCGGCGATGCCGTAGTGGATGAACACGTCCATGCGGCGGGCTTCTTTGGCGCTGATGTATTGGCCGATGTCGAAATCGCGCACTTCGCCGGCGATTTGGCTGTTGATGTCGGATGCGTCAAAGCGGGTAATCCGGCCGATGCCGCTTTTGCCTGCGAGCAGGTTGCTCCATGCGGTGGCGACGTCGTTGCCGACCGGTGATACTTGGCCGAGGCCTGTGATGACTACTCTTCTCTGACTCATGATAATCTCGCTGTTGGTTTTCGGTAGGATGCGGCAAGATGCCGTCTGAAAATGATAATAGCGGTTCGGAATCGGATTCCGGGCGGCTATTATAACGGATTTTGCCCCACATATATAAGGTAACAGCCTCTATTGCGCTAACGCAGCAGAGGCTGGGGTGTTTGGTGCGGCCGATTAGCCGTTGTGGGCGTTGATGTAGTCGATAGCCAGTTGTACGGTAGTGATTTTTTCGGCTTCTTCATCGGGGATTTCGCAACCGAAAGCTTCTTCCAAAGCCATAACCAGTTCTACGGTGTCCAAAGAATCTGCGCCCAGGTCGTCTTGGAAGGAAGATTCGTTTTTCACTTCGGCTTCGTTTACGCCCAGTTGTTCAGCAACAATTTTCTTAACTTGTTGTTCGATGTTTGACATATCAGTCGTTCCTTTTGCCTTGCGGCGGGTTGTTTAAGAGAAATAAATTCGTCGGTATTGTACCGAGTTCGGATAGAGTTTTCCATCTAAGTCTGCATTCTAACACAGATTATTCTGGAAAAACCTGTTGTTGTGCATATTAGCATAGCCTGATTTTAACCTACAAGCGGGAATTTGTTTTTGTTTAGCATCAATGAGTTAATAAGCAAAAAGGTCGTCTGAAAACTGAAATTCCGGTTTTCAGACGACCTTTTTTTCATTCGCGGTGGCAGTGTCGCTCCCCCGCCCTTACCCCAAAAACTCTTTCAAAAACAGCAACACGCAGGCGAGTTCGTCGGCGGATTCGCGTTGCGTGCCGTTGCCGGTATGGCCGCCGCCGTCCGGAGCGTAGAGCCACGATTGCGCGGAGGTTTCGCGCAGTTTGGCGTAGAACTTGAGCGCGTGGGCGGGATGGACGCGGTCGTCGCTGAGGCTGGTGGTAATAAGCGCGGGCGGGTATGGCACGTCGTCTGAAAGATTGTGATACGGCGACAATTCGCCCAGCCAGCGTTTGCAGACTTCGTATTTCTGCGGGTTGCCGTATTCGTCCGTCCAGCTTGCGCCGGCGGAGAGCAGCGGATAGCGGATCATGTCGGTCAGCGGCACTTCGCACACCAGCGCGCCTATGCTTTGCGGTTCGCGCACGACGGCAGCGGCGGTAATCAGGCCGCCGTTGCTGCCGCCCTGCAAGCCGATGTGTTTGGGCGAACTCATGCCGCGTTCGGACAAATCGCGCACGACGGCAAGCAAATCATCGACGCTTTTGTGTTTGCTGATTCCCTGCGCCGCCTGATGCCAGCGCGGGCCGAACTCGCCGCCGCCGCGTATGTTCGCCAACACGAAGGCGTTGCCCTCTTCCAGCCAGTATTTGCCGATGCTGCCCAGATAATGCGGCAGCTCGGGTACGCCGAAACCGCCGTAGGCATAAACCAGCGTCGGCGTGTCGGGCGCAGCGTTTTTGCCGACGTGGAAATAAGGGATGCGCTCGCCGTCGGACGACACCGCCCAAAACTGCCGCACTTCGATGCCGTCTGAAACAAACTGCTGCGGCTGGCGGCGCATGACGGTCAGTTCCATCACGTTCAAATCCAGCGCAAACAGCGTCAGCGGCGTGGTGAAATCGCTGGCGGCAAGGTAAACCACGTCGCCGCCCCAAGGCTGGTCGGTCATTTCCAGCGCGCCGGAAGGCAGGCGCGGCAACTCGGCCTCCCGCCATTTGCCGTCGGCAAACCGCCACGCTTTCAGACGACCCTGCACGTTTTCCAGCAGGCTCGCCACCACAAAACGCTTGGTCGTTTCCACGCTTTCCAATGCCTGCGTTTCATCGGGCGCAAACAAAAGCTGCGCCGCCCCGAGTTCGCCCCGATTCAGCTTCACCGCCACCAGCGCGCCGCTCGGATAGCTTTGGTTCGCGCGGTTCCAGTCCTTGCGCAGCGTCAGCAAAAGATGCCCCGCCAGATAGCCGACCACGTCGCAATCGGCGGGCAGGTTCAACGGTTTCGCCTCGCCTTCCGACGACACCTGCAAATACGTCTTGGTATAAAAACCGTCCGACGCTTCAATCAAATCAATCGGCGAACCCTGCGGATCGAGGTAACGCCACGCGTTCACCATCATTCCGTCTTCGCCGATTTGGTACACCGGCAGGCTTTCCTCGAAACTCTTGCCGCGCTCCACCAGCCACACCTCGCGCGGATAGCCCGATTCGGTCAACTGCCGCTCGTCCCAGGCCGGACACACCCACACGCTGTTTTCATCGCGCCACGACACATGGTTTTTCCCCGCCGGAAAATGAAAGCCGCCCTCGACCAGCCCGCCTGCTTCCAAATCCACTTCCAGCGTATAAGCCGTATCGCCGCCCGATTTGCTCAAGGTCAACAGCGCGCGGTTGGGCTGCTCCACCAAGTGCGACACCCCGCCCAAATACACATCGTCGCCGAGCAACTCGTCAAAATCCGCCACCGAAAACAGGATTTTCCACTCGGGATAACCCGAACGGTAGGTCGCCGCCGTACACACGCGGTACACGCCCTTCGGATACTCCGCGTCCTGATGGAAATGGTACATCCGCGCGCGGTGTTCCTGACAAAACGGAATCTGCCGCGTGTCCTGCATCTGCGCCAAAATCCCGTCCGACAGCGCGCGCGCTTTATCGTTTTCCAAAAAACGCTTGCGCGTTTCGGCATGCGCTTCAGCGGCGAAGTTTTGCGTTTCGGGGGCGTCGAGGTTTTCGAAATGGAGATAGGAATCGGGATAGGATTTCATAGAAGGGAGGTCGTCTGAAAAATAGCGAAAGCGGGAATTATAACGGGAAAGCCTTGCAGACAGATGAAAAGGTCGTCTGAAAGCCGACGATATCAGCTTTCAGACGACCTTTTACTGTTTTCAAATCCGAATCAGTCAAACAGTTCGCCGACTTTGTCCCAGAACGATTTTTTGCGCGGGGTTTGGCTGCGGTCGAGACCGGTGGAGATTTTTTCGAACTCTTCCAGCAACTCTTTCTGGCGGTCGGTCAGGTTGACCGGCGTTTCCACCACAACGTGGCAGTACAAATCGCCCGTCGCGCTGGAGCGTAGGGATTTGATGCCTTTGCCTTTGACGCGCATACGGCGGCCGGTTTGCGTTTCTTTCGGAATGTTCAGTTTGACTTTGCCGTCCAAGGTCGGAACTTCGACTTCGCCGCCCAAGGCTGCGACGGCAAAGCTGATGGGCAGCTCGCAATGCAAATCCAAGCCGTTGCGTTCGAAGATTTTGTGTTCTTTGACGCGGACGTTGACGTACAAATCGCCTGCGGGCGCGCCGTGCGTACCCGGTTCGCCTTCGCCGCTCAAGCGGATGCGTTGACCGTCGTCGATGCCGGCGGGAATGTTGACTTCAACAGTTTTGCTGGTTTTGGTGCGGCCTTCGCCACGACATTTGACGCACGGGTCTTTGATTTCCTTGCCTGTGCCGTGGCAGGTCGGACAGGTCTGCTGCATTTGGAAAATAGCTTGGCGGACGTGTACCGTACCGGAACCGTGACAGGTCGAACAAGTCGATGCGGACGTGCCGGGTTTTGCACCACTGCCGTGGCAGACATCGCATTCTTCGTAGGTTGGTATATTGATGCGTTTTTTGATGCCTTTGGCGGCATCTTCCAACGTGATTTCCACGCCGACCTGCAAATCCGCGCCTTGATAGTTTTGCTGACGGCCGCCGCCCCCGCCACCGCCAAACATTTGGCTGAAGATGTCGGAAAAATCGAAGCCCTGCGCGCCGCCGAATCCGCCAAAACCACCGAATCCGCCCGCGCCGCCGCCCATGCCCTGCTCAAACGCGGCATGGCCGTATTGGTCGTACATGGCGCGTTTTTCTTTGTCGGACAAGGTGTCGTAGGCTTTTTGAACTTCTTTAAATTTTTCTTCCGCTTCTTTGTCGCCGGGATTGCGGTCGGGATGGTATTTCATCGCCAGCTTGCGGTAGGCTTTTTTGATTTCGTCGTCGCTCGCACCGCGCGCCACGCCGAGTGTTGCATAAAAATCTTGGTTGCTCATGATAGTGATGGTTGTTGATATGTGTAAAAACTAGACCGGATATATGGGTGGGGTGGGGAAAACTCAAGAGTCTGAATAAAAGGTCGTCTGAAAAATACCGTTCTGTTTCAGACGACCTTTGTCAAACCGACCTAACGACAACCTGCTATAATCCATCCTTTATTTTTCCTAACGTTTTCAAGCGAAAAACAGAATGACCATGCAAGAACATTACCAGCCCGCCGCTATCGAGCCTGCGGCGCAGAAAAAATGGGACGACGCCCGTATTTTCAACGTCTCCGAAGACGCTTCCAAACCCAAATACTACTGCCTCTCCATGTTCCCCTACCCCAGCGGCAAGCTGCACATGGGGCATGTGCGCAACTACACCATCGGCGACGTATTGAGCCGCTTCAAACTCTTAAACGGCTTCAACGTCATGCAGCCTATGGGTTGGGACGCGTTCGGTATGCCGGCGGAAAACGCGGCGATGAAAAACAACGTCGCCCCCGCCGCTTGGACGTACGACAACATCGAATACATGAAAACCCAGCTCAAAAGCCTGGGTTTTGCGATTGACTGGGAGCGCGAAGTCGCCACCTGCAAACCCGAATACTACCGCTGGGAACAATGGCTGTTTACCAAGCTGTTTGAAAAAGGCATCGTGTACCGAAAAAACGGCACGGTGAACTGGGACCCTGTCGACCAAACCGTCCTTGCCAACGAGCAAGTCATCGACGGGCGCGGCTGGCGTTCCGGCGCGTTGATCGAAAAACGCGAAATCCCGATGTATTACTTCAAAATCACGGATTACGCCGAAGAGCTGCTCAACGATTTGGACAAGCTGGAACACTGGCCGGAACAAGTCAAAACCATGCAGCGCAACTGGATCGGCAAATCACGCGGCATGACCGTGCGTTTCACCGTTTCAGACGACAGCAAACAAGGTTTGGAAGGCGATTACGCGAAATTCCTGCAAGTTTATACCACCCGCCCCGACACGCTGATGGGCGCGACTTATGTTGCCGTTGCCGCCGAGCATCCGCTGGCAACCGCCGCAGCCGCCGACAAACCCGAATTGCAGGCATTTATTGCCGAGTGCAAAGCCGGCTCGGTTGCCGAAGCCGACATGGCGACGATGGAGAAAAAAGGCGTGCCGACCGGCCGCTACGTCGTCAACCCGCTCAACGGCGACAAGCTGGAAGTGTGGATTGCCAACTATGTATTGTGGGGCTACGGCGACGGCGCAGTGATGGCGGTTCCGGCGCACGACGAACGCGATTTCGAGTTCGCCACCAAATACAATCTGCCGAAAAAACAAGTCATTGCCGTCGGCGACAACGCATTCGACGCAAACAAATGGCAAGAATGGTATGCCGACAAAGAAAACAGCGTATTGGTCAACAGCGGCGACTTGGACGGTATGAATTTTCAGACGGCCTTCGACGCCATCGCCGCCAAGCTGCAAAGCCAAGACGCAGGCGAACCGAAAACCCAATACCGCCTGCGCGACTGGGGTATTTCGCGCCAACGCTACTGGGGCTGCCCGATTCCCATCGTCCATTGCGAAAAATGCGGCGACGTTCCCGTCCCAGCTGACCAACTGCCCGTCGTTCTGCCCGAAAACGTCGTACCCGACGGCATGGGTTCGCCGTTGGCAAAAATGCCTGAGTTTTACGAAACCACCTGCCCATGCTGCGGCAGCGCGGCAAAACGCGAAACCGACACCATGGACACCTTCATGGAATCGAGCTGGTACTTCTTCCGCTACATGTCGCCCAAGTTCGCAGAAGGTATGGTATCGGCTGAAGCTGCGAAATACTGGGGCGCGGTCGACCAATACATCGGCGGTATCGAACACGCGATTCTGCACCTCTTATACGCACGCTTCTTCACCAAACTGATGCGCGACGAAGGCTTGGTCAGCGTGGACGAACCGTTCGAACGCCTGCTCACGCAAGGCATGGTCGTCTGCGAAACCTACTACCGCGAAAACGCCAACGGCAGTAAAGACTGGATCAACCCCGCCGATGTCGAGCTGACTTTCGACGACAAAGGCCGCCCCGTTTCCGCCGTCCTCAAAGCCGACGGTCTGCCCGTCGTCATCAGCGGCACGGAAAAAATGTCCAAGTCCAAAAACAACGGCGTCGATCCGCAAGAACTGATTAACGCCTACGGCGCGGACACCGCCCGTCTGTTCATGATGTTCGCCGCACCGCCCGAACAGTCCCTCGAATGGAGCGACAGCGGCGTCGAAGGCGCGCACCGCTTCCTGCGCCGCCTGTGGCGTACCGTTTACGAATACCTGAAACAAGGCGGCTCGGTCAAAGCGTTTGCAGGCAGCCAAGACGGTTTGTCTAAAGAACTCAAAGACCTGCGCCACAAACTGCACGCCACTACCGCCAAAGTCAGCGACGACTACGGCCGCCGCCAGCAGTTCAACACCGCCATCGCCGCCGTGATGGAACTGCTCAACCAATACGACAAAACCGATACCGGCGGCGAACAAGGCCGCGCCGTCGCCCAAGAAGTATTGGAAACCGCCGTACGCCTGTTGTGGCCGATTGTGCCGCACATCTGCGAAACCCTGTGGAGCGAATTGAACGGCGCGAAACTGTGGGAAGCAGGCTGGCCGACAGTCGACGAAGTCGCCTTGGTCAAATCCGAAATCGAAGTGATGGTTCAAGTCAACGGCAAACTGCGCGGCAAAATCACCGTCGCCGCCGACGCATCCAAAGCCGACCTCGAAGCCGCCGCACTCGCCACCGAAGGCGCGGTGAAATTCATGGAAGGCAAGCCCGCCAAGAAAATCATCGTCGTACCGGGCAGACTGGTGAACATCGTGGTGTAAAGCCGATCGGCATTGATTGCTGTAATTAAAAAAGGTCGTCTGAAAACTTGATTTCCAAGTTTTCAGACGACCTTTTTAAGGTAGATTGGGTTGTCTGCATTACAGACCTCAAATAACTTAAATCTCAAAATCCAAAACATGAATTTATTTTTCGATACCGAATTGGGAAAGCAACAAAATAAAGCAACCCACAAAATCCGTGTAATGAGCGAGGCTTGGCTAGAAAAAAACGGCTACTGCCCCTGTTGCGGAAGCAAGCCGATGCAGAGATTTACCAATAACAAACCTGTTGCAGACCTCTTTTGTCCAAACTGTCACGAGCAATATGAATTAAAGAGTAAAAATCAAAAAACTATAGGTAACAGTGTGCCTGACGGTGCATATCACACCATGTTGGAGCGCATCCAGTCAGATACCAACCCCAACTTTTTCTTTCTTGCATATAAGAAAGCAGATTACTCCATACAGCAATTGGTGCTTGTACCTAAGCATTTCATAACACCGGACATGATTATTCCCAGAAATACAGGTATTAAAAACCGACCACACCACATCATGTGTTCCATTAATCTTGTACCTTTACCTGAAAGCGGCAAAATATTCTTAATAGACAATTCCCGCATTATCGAACCCGAAATCGTTCTGAAAAAATGGCAATCCAATCTATTTTTACGCAACCAAAATACGGAACGCAAAGGCTGGCTTTTGGCTATTATGAAATGTATCGATCAACTCCCCGAAGAATTCACATTGTCACAAATATATGAATTTGAAAACAAACTATCCATCCAATTTCCCCAAAACAACCATATCAAAGACAAAATCCGCCAACAGTTGCAAATTTTGCGTGATCAAAATATGATCGAATTCATTGGTCGCGGACTTTACAAAAAAATCGTATGGTCGCCCGTCATCTGAACACACGCGGCTACCGCTAATTCTGCCGCTGCGCAACTCCGCCAAAGCGCCCAACCTGCCGAACTGAGAGCAAGCCGTAGCCTGAATCTCTACTAACCGCGTGCGTGGCTACACCACACACCCTACCTGCGGGTAGCACAAACTTTAAAACCGACATGTAGGGTGTGTGCAGTACGCACGCACGCGTTTTTTGCCGTCTCAAACCATTGTTTCAAACTTTCAGACGACCTCAAACGTCGTCTGAAAACCTGGGGATTTTGCAATAATACGTTGAGACCTTTTTGTATTTTCAGCGGAGAAGTTTTAAAGATGGGGGATGTGTTGAGCCAGCCGTAGCGTGGGCTTTGCCCACGGGTTGTTTTTTGGAAAACAAAGGTCGTCTGAAAGCCTGCGTACAGGTTTCAGACGACCTTTCTTATTTTCGCGGGCATAGCCCACGCTACCAGTTGAACACTGTTGGAAATACCGTTCTTTTTGATCGTGTTTCCCTTGATGTGGCGCAGTAAGCCGTAGCCTGAATCTCTACTAACTGCGTGCGTGGTTACGCCACGTACCCTACCTGTGGGCGGCACAAACTTTAAAACCGAGGTGTAGGGTGTGTGCGGTACGCACGCACGCGTTTTTGCTATTCTCAAACCATTGTTTCAAACGTTCAGACGACCTCAAACGTCGTCTGAAAACCCAACCTTACAATCTGTCCTTACGAGCGGTAGTCTGCGTTGATGGAGACGTAGTCGTGCGACAGGTCGCAGGTATAGACGGTGGCGGAGGCTTGTCCGCGGTGGAGTTTGATGCGGACGGTGATTTCGTCTTTCGTCATCACTGCCTGCCCTTGTTCTTCGGTGTAGCTTGCGGCGCGGCCGCCGTTTTCGGCAACCAATACGTCATCCAGATACATTTCGAGGATGTCGGCGTCCAAATCGGCGATGCCGGCGTAGCCGATGGCGGCGAGCAGTCTGCCGAGGTTGGGGTCGGAGGCGAAGAAGGCGGTTTTAACGAGGGGCGAGTGGGCGACGGCGTAGGCGACTTGACGGGCTTCGTCGCGGGTTTTGGCGTTTTCGACGCGGACGGTGATGAATTTGGTTGCGCCTTCGCCGTCGCGGACGATGGCTTGGGCAAGTTCGAGGGCGAGGCTGCCGAGCAGGTCTTTGAGCTGTTTGTAGCGCGGGTCGGCGATGTTGTCGATTTCGCTTTGGCTGTTTTTGCCGGTGGCGATGATGACGAAGCTGTCGTTGGTGCTGGTGTCGCCGTCAACGGTGATGGTGTTGAAGGTTTCGTCGGCGATTTCTTGGGTCATCAGCTGGAGGACGGGTTGGGAAACTTTGGCATCGGTGGCGATGAAGGAGAGCATGGTCGCCATGTTGGGATGAATCATGCCGGAGCCTTTGGCGATGCCGGTGGCGCGGACGGTGTGTTTTTCGCCGACGCTGCCTTCGCGCGAGGCGGATTTGGGCACGGTGTCGGTGGTCATGATGGCGCGTGCGGCATCCGCCCAGTCGGCGGGCTGCATTTTGGGCAGGGCGGCGGTGATTTTGCCGACGGGCAGGGGCTCGAGGATGACGCCTGTGGAGAACGGGAGGACTTGTGAGGGTTTGCAGCCGGTTTGTTCGGCGGTGGCGGCGCAGGTTTCGATGGCGTCGATTCTGCCTTGCGCGCCTGTACCGGCGTTGGCGTTGCCGGTGTTGATGATGATGGCGCGCACGCCGTCTTCGTCGAAGAGGTGTGATTTGGCGATGTGGACGGGGGCGGCGCAGAAGCGGTTGGTGGTAAACACGGCACCGACGGTGTTGCCGCCGGAAAGTACCATCAGGGTGAGGTCGGCGCGGTCGGTTTGTTTGATGCCTGCGCGGGCGGTGAAGAGTTGGATGCCGTCGATGTTCAGCAGTTGGTCTGCGGTTTTTTCTGTGAGGTTGACTGCCATTTTGCTGCTCCTTTGTTTGGGGTTGCTATGGGTTTGGGTTTCAGACGACCTTTTTGGTTCATCGGGGTCGTCTGAAAAGTGTTCAGAATCCTAATACGGGGATGATAATCGGGGCGATGGCGGCGGTCAGTACGCCGTTGAGGGTCAGCCCCAGCCCTGCGTATGCCGCCATGCGCCGGCTGCGCTCGAGTGAGGCGGCGATACCCATGGCGTGTGAGGCGGTGCCGAGCGACATGCCTACCGACGAGGGCATGCCGACGGTGTTTTTAAGTACGGTATAACCGGCTATCTGCCCGACTAGTCCGGCGACGATGACGGTGGCGGCGGTGATGGCGGGGATGCCGCCTATGGTGCGGGTGATTTCGATGGCAATGGGGTTGGTCACGGATTTGGCGGCGAGCGAGAGGACGACTTCGCGTTCCGCGCCCAGCCATTTGGCGAAATACATGCCCGTGATGATGCCGGTAACGCTGCCGGCGAGCTGCGAGACGATGACGGGCAGCCACTGGCTGAAGATTTTTTGACGGTTTTGATAAAGCGGGACGGCGAGCGCGACGACGGCGGGCTTGAGCCAGAAGTCGATAAACTGCGCGGCATCGTGGTACACGGCGTAATCGATGTCGAGGATTTTGAGGTAGGCAATCAGGGTAACGGTGCTGATTAAGACGGGATTGAGCAGCAGATAGCCCGTCCGCGCGCGGAGGATGAGTGCCAGCGCGTAAACCGCCAGCGTCAGGAAAAGCAGAACGCTGGGCTGCTGCCACAGGGAAAGGATGCCGTCCATCAGATTTTCTCCCGTATCCATTGGTGCACCTTACCCGTAACCAACAGGACGCACACGGTGCTGGCGGCGGCGGAGACGAGTATCGACAGCCAACTGTCGGCAATCAAATCCAAATAGCTGATGACCGCGACGCAGGGCGGCACGAGGAAAAGCGTCAGGTTTGCCATCAGCGCGTCGGTGAGCTGCTGCAACCACTCGGCTTTCACCCACCTCGCCTGAAGCATGGCAAACAGAATGCCCATGCCGATGATACTGCCGGGCAATTTGATGCCCGTAAGGTAGGCTGCGGTTTCGCCGAGCGCGAGGCAGCCGAGCAGGACGAGCAAGGCGCGGATGGTGTGCATGGGTCGGGTTTCCTCTATGGTTTGCCGCTTTGCAGACGGGCGGTTTATGAATCTTTGTTAATAATTGAATCATAACGCCCTTGGGGTCGTCTGAAAAGTGTGGCTCAGCCCGAATATAGTGGATTAAATTTAAATCAGGACAAGGCGACGAAGCCGCAGACAGTACAGATAGTACGGAACCGATTCACTTGGTGCTTCAGCACCTTAGAGAATCGTTCTCTTTGAGCTAAGGCGAGGCAACGCCGTACTGGTTTAAAGTTAATCCACTATACAACATTGATTTGCCGTTTTCGCGCTTATCTGAATCAATCAATGCTGAAACCCAACGAGGTCGTCTGAAAGCATCTTGCCGGCTTTCAGACGACCTCGTTGGGTTGCCGCCCATAAAAAACGGCATGGTCAAAAGCCACGCCGTCGGATAGGGATTTCCGCCTAGGATTTCCGGTAGGGATTTTCCACACCTTCAATCAAGGCTCGCAGGTATTCGCGCAACTGCTTCTCGCCACACCCCATCAGGAGCGCGTCTTCGAATGCGTCTTGCGCCGCCTGATAAAGCTCGGTCATGTTTTCGGTCATGACTTTCACTTTTTCAGTGCAGGATACGATTTGCCCGTCGTCGTCATACCATTTGGGCATTTCAGGCATACTCACGTTGGTACTTTCCTAGACTTAATTGAGGAAACGGGACGGATCGTTTTTCTTCACGCGGCGGGCGAAGGCGTATTTGGCGTTCCAGTATTTGTTGCTGAGGCTGGTAACTTCGATACGTTTGCCGGTACGCGGCGCGTGGATGAAACGGTTGTTGCCGATGTAGAGGCCGACGTGGGAGATTCTGCCGCGACCCATCGTGCGGAAGAACACCATGTCGCCCGGCTGCAATTCGCTACGCGATACGCCGACACCCATTTTTGCCTGTGCGGCGGAAGTGCGCGGGAGGTTTACGCCCATCGAGCGTTTGAAGATGTGCTGCATGAAACCGCTGCAATCGAAACCTGTGGACGCGGATGTACCGCCGTAGCGGTAGGCTACGCCCAAAAGCCCCATCGCGCTGCTGATGAGTTCGTCTGCATTGTCTGATGACTGTACAGAGCTTACGGGTTGGCGGGGAGCGATCGCGGCAGTGATTGCGCGTCCGGGTTGGAGGAGTGCCGGGGAAGCAGGTTGTCTTGCATCTTCAAATTGGTTTAAAACCTGCTGTCTGTTTCTGACGAACGAATCGAGATCGTCGGCGTTTGCAAAATGAATGCCGGACAGCACATAGACCGAAGCCAATAGTGCCGCCAGCCTGGATAAGGCTTTCATGTTTGACTGATTCCATTTTCAGACGACCTGTCTGCCGCCTGCTATTATGTTATTCTGTATCTGGGATATTCAGGCGATTGTATATAAAAAACAGGATGTTTGGCAAAAAAGCGTCTGTTATATTGCGTTAAAGCGTTGTTTATAAAAAATTTTGCGAAGATACCCGACCAATGATGATACCTACTCTGCTCGCTATGCGCGACTTTTCCAGAATGCGCGAAATTATTACCGTGCTGACGAAATACGGCTTGGGCGGCTTTGTGCAGCGCATCCGTTTGGGTGCGGCGGGCGGGGACGAAGTGCATCCCGACAGCCGTTATATGAGTACGCCGCGACGCTTCCGCAAAGCGTTTGAGGAGCTGGGTCCGACCTTCGTCAAACTCGGTCAGGTATTGTCCACGCGGGTCGATATTTTCGGGGCGGAGTGGATTGAAGAGTTCGAACAACTGCAAAGCAACGTCGCGCCGATACCGTCGTCTGAAATCTATACTTTGGTCGAAGCCTATCTGGGCAAGCCCGTTTCCGAAGTGTTCCGCAGCATAGACCCGAAACCCGCAGGCAGCGCGTCGGTGGCTCAGGTACACCGTGCCGAACTTTTAAACGGAACCGCCGTCGCCGTCAAAGTCAAACGCCCCGACATCGAGCCGGTCATTCAGGCGGATTTGCGGATTTTGAACCACCTCGCCAGACTGATGGAATCCGAAATCCCCGAAGTGCGCCGTTACCAGCCCGTATTGATGGTCGCCTATTTTGCCAAGAGTCTGGCGAAAGAAACCGACTTATCGGTGGAGCTGCGCTATATGCAGCGTTTCGGTCAGACCTTTTCAGACGACCCCTTGGTCCGCATCCCCGCCGTCTATCCCGACATTTCCAACCGGCACATCCTCGTACAAGACTACATCGGCGGCACGCTCCTGAAAGACGCCGACCTCGACACCATGCCCCACACCTTGCGCAGCGGGCTTGCCGGACGGATTACCGACACCCTCTTCACCATGATGCTGCGGCAAGGCTTTTTCCATGCCGACCCCCATCCGGGCAACATCTTCATCAACGACAACGGCGGTATCACCTTCATCGACTTCGGGCTGGTCGGACACCTCGGCAACACCCGCCGCCGCGAAATCCTCAACCTTATCAACGCCCTGACCAACAACGACGCGCTGCTCATCCAATACGTCCTCAGCGACTGGGCGCAGGGCGATTTGCCCGATGAAAACCTGCTCGGCGCCGATGTTTTGGAAATGCTGCTCAACTACGAACACACACCCATCCGCGACCTGCGCGTCAGCCAAGTCATCAACGACATCACCTCCATCATGCGCCGCCATGGGCTGACCCTGCCCGGCGACCTCGTGATGCTCTTCAAGACCCTCATCACCCTCGAAGGCGTCGTCAAACGGCTCGACGGCAGTATCGAACTGCTCGAACGCGCCAAACCCATCACCGAAGCCGCCGTCAAAGAACAAGCCTCCGCCGCCCACATCGCCCGCAACGCCAAAACGCAACTGCGCACCCTGTTGCAAATGGCGGAGTCGCTGCCGCAAGACTTCTTCAGGCTGACCAGAATGCTGCAAAAAGGCAAATTCGGCATCACCCTAGACCTCAAGCAGTCAGACCGCATCAGCCATCAAATCGACAGCGCCGCCAACCGCCTGACCATGGGCATCGTTACCGCCGCCCTGATTATCGGTTCGTCCATCGTCATGAGTATAGACACCGGCCCCAAGTTTATCGGCTTCGTCGGCTACCTTATCGCCTTCGCCAACAGCCTGTGGATTATCTGGTCGGTGTGGCGGTCGGGGAAACACTAAACTGCCTGCTTCCGAAGCAGACCACCTCAAAAGCAGGCAAAAAATTTTGTGCTTTGCACACCTTACGGCACGGTATTAAAACAACTTACGCACTTCGGCTTCGATATCCGCCGCCCGCATAAAGGTTTCGCCGATTAAGAACGTATGCACGCCATGTCCGCGCATAAAGTCCACATCGTCTTTGTTTCGGATACCGCTTTCCGTGACGACCGTTTTACCCGACAGCTCGGGAAGCAGGTCTAAAGTTTGCTGGAGCGTGACTTCAAAAGTCCGCAGATTGCGGTTGTTCACGCCCCAAAGCGGCGTGGTCATACTGCGGCATTTTTCCAATTCGGATTGGTCGTGCAATTCCAGCAGCACGGTCAAGCCCAAATCGTGGGCAACGGCTTCAAAATGCGCCAACTGCGCGGCATCCAAGGCCGCCGCAATCAATAAAATCGCATCAGCGCCCCATGTGCGCGCCTGATAAATCTGATAGTCGTCGATAATGAAATCCTTGCGCAACACCGGCAGGCTGACCGCCGAACGCGCCTGTTTCAAATACTCGGGCGAACCTTGGAAATACACTTCGTCGGTCAACACAGACAAACAAGCCGCCCCCGCGCGTTCATAAGCGCGCGCAATATCCGCAGGGTGAAAATCAGGCCGTATCAGCCCTTTGCTGGGACTGGCTTTTTTGATTTCCGCGATAATGGCAGGCAAGTTTTGAGCGTGTTTATTGCGGATGGAAGCAAAAAAGTCACGCACGGGTTCGGCATCGCGCAACTGCGCTTTGACTTCCGCAAGCGGCACCGCCGCTTTTTGTGCGGCCACTTCTTGAGCCTTGGTGGCAAGGATTTTATTGAGGATATCGGTCATAAATGGCTTTCGGTCAATACATGGCGGAACCACGCAAAACAGCAGGCAACCCGATGCCGCCGCTTTTTGCGTCCTTCCATACCGTAAAGGGAAAAACGGTTTATCTTAACATTTACGAGGTCGTCTGAAAAACAGAAGATGGTTTCAGACGACCTCCCCGCGATGACAACACAACATACCCACCCCGCCCGCAACCGAAATCTACCGCCCATCCCGTCTCTCCGGTCAGACAATCCGCATATGCTATGATGTTTTACTGCCGCGCCATCCAACCGATATCCCGCCGCACACACCCGATACACCCAAAGGAATCATTTATGAAAAGATGGATAATATGGGGCCTCCTCCCGCTTCTCCTCATCTGGGCGACCAGCGTGGCTTGGCTGCATTACCAAGCCGTCCAAGCAGAAAAAGCATCCCAAAACATCAAACCTGCCGACATCGCCGTCATCTTGGGCAATTCCGTCAACAGGCGCGGCAAACCCAATCCCTGCCTGCGTTCCCGAGTGGAAGCAGGCGTCGCCCTCTACCGCCAAAACAAAGTCAGCGGATTGCTGATGAGCGGCGGCACGGACGGCGACGGCAGCAACGAAGCGGCAGCCATGCAATCTATGGCGATAGACATGGGCATCCCGCCCGAACACATCCGCATCGAAAACAAATCGGAAAGCACCTTTGAAAACATCGCCTTGAGCGCACCGCTGTTGCAAGACGTATCCAACGTCATCATCGTCAGCGACGCCTTCCATCTCGCACGCGCCGAGTGGCTCGTCAACCGTCATTTAAAAGGCAAAAACGTCCAGTTTTACGCTTCCGATTCCTGCGGCGACTCCACGCCCAATTACCTGCGCAAGCTCTCCCGCGAAATACCCGCGTGGATTAAAGCCATGATTATGCACCGCTGAATCCTGTCCGTCCGAAGCAGACGGCTTTCGGTTTGGCAAGCAGCGTTCACAGCTAGGCATTGTCTGCATGGTTCATCATTGACAAAAGGTCGTCTGAAAACCGAAATCCGTTTTCAGACGACCTTTCCGTTATTCATCCCTTCAAACGCCATAACTGCAAACACCAAGCCACATATCGCCGCAAACGCATTTCCGTTATATCCAAAGAAGCAAACAATATTTCCCGCGCGATTCCCACCTTGTTATATTCCCCGCTCAAGTATTTGTCTGATAAGGAAAATATGATGGGACTCAAATCATGGCTGGGCATTATCTTCATCGGCGCGACGGTGTGGCTCGCCTCATGCGGGCAGTCCGGCGGCACGTCGAAAGGCAAACCCGAACGCGTCGTCATGTTGAATGTATCGTACGACCCGACACGCGAGTTCTACCGCGAATACAACCCGTTTTTCCAACGCTACTGGCAAAAAACACACGGACAGGAAGCAGATATCCGCCTCTCTAACGGCGGTTCGGGCAAACAGTCGTTGACCGTACAAAACGGCTTGAAAGCCGATGTCGTGACACTTGCGCTGGCATCCGACATCGACGCACTCCATCACAACAAAGCAGGCAGGCAACTCCTATCGGCAGACTGGCAAAAAGCCCTGCCGCACAACAGCACACCCTACACTTCGACCATCGTGTTCCTAGTACGTAAAGGCAATCCCAAGCAGATTCATGACTGGGACGACTTGATAAAAGGCGATGTCCAAATTATTACGGCAAACCCGAAAACTTCAGGCGGCGCACGCTGGAATTTTCTATCGGCTTGGGCGTATGCGCAAGAAAAAGGCGGAGATTCAGCAGCAGAACAGTTTGTCTCCGAACTCTACCGCCGCGTACCGGTCATGGACGCAGGCGCGCGCGGCTCGACCATTACCTTTACACGGCGCGGATTAGGCGATGTTTTGCTGGTATGGGAAAACGAAGCCCACCTCGCCTTGCAGGAAAATCCGAACCAATTTGAAATCATCACGCCGTCAATATCCATGTTGTGCGAACCGCCCGTCGCCGTGGTCAGCGCAGTAGCAAAAGAAAAAGGCACAGAACAAATCGCCAAAACCTATTTGGAAATGCTGTATAGCAAAGAAGCGCAACGAATAGCAGCCCGCCATTTCTACCGTCCCACCGACGAGGCCGTACGTGCCGAATTTAAAGCACGCTTCCCCGATTTGAAACTGGTCGGCATCGACGAAACCTTCGGCGGCTGGCGCAAAGCACAAGCACGATTCTTCAACGACGGCGGCGTATTCGATAAGATTTACCGACCGCAAAGCTGATTGCATTTGGGTAAAACAAAGGTCGTCTGAAAACCTGTTTCCAAGTTTTCAGACGACCTTTCTATCGGATGCGACGTTTAACTAAACCAATCAGAAAAACAGCTCACGCCAGCTGATACGTTGCAAACCACAGATACGACCTTTCACGTCAAGTGATTCACCTTCATTCAGCAGCAAGCTGCGCTGGTCTCCCTCTTTACCTGAGAAGCATCTATTGTTGGGCGTACCAGAACCCAACCCAAGCTCTTTATCCGTACCGGTTTCACCGCTATCACCATCGGCGGTAACAGGATCGTCTGTACGCTTGTTCGGATCGATAAAGGTGAAGCTGACAATACCTTCTTGAGTCAAACCGTTGGCGTATTGCGTACCGAAACCGCTCAATTCACGCTTAAATATATCAGGCGTAAAACGTGCGCTACGACTATTGAGTGCACCGCCGTTATCGGCATTGATACCGAGGAAAGTTGTGCTGGTTACGGTTGACTTATTGTTGATGACAGGCATACACAAGTCTTTTTCCGCATCCTCCTTACCGATGGTCTTACCGCCATCGGAAGTGTACTTGCGTATCGTAACGATAGCGGTACGCAGAATCATGGTCGGCTTAATGCTGACACGCTCGCCGGAATCTAGATTGATGAACCAGCCTTTATGCGTCCCTTCAATTTTTTCGTTGCTCAGATATAAGGCTTTACTGGTTCGTGGCTGATTGTTTCCATCGTTATATGACTGCTCTACCTCAGTAATAGTTTGTTCGCGCAGGTTTTGCGCGACGACACCCTGATTTGTTTTGTCTTCAAAGAGATCTTTCGGCGTTTTATCCAATTTTTGGAAAATACCGTAAATCGATTGTGTCTCAGTATTGCTCAAATCACTTTGGTAAATTTCGCTACCTGTACCGAAAATCACGACGTATTCCTTAGCTCCTTTTCGTGATACGGCAGGAGCCGAGGTAATCGGCTTGCTTGACGAACCGGAGAAGATTTTGACCTGAGTCCATTTTTCTGGTGTTTCACCACGCAGGTCGAAGCGGTACATATTACCCCCTCTATCGCCTGCAAAAGCAAAATCGACAACTCCATCAAAATTAGTATCAAGTAGTGTCGGCGTGGACAGACCGCCTACACCGCCATCAACTTTAATTTTCGTTAACAAATTGCCAGCCTTACCGACATCATCTCCGCGTCTCTCGCCTGTACCGACTTCTTTACCAAGCATTTCGTAAACATATAACGCAGTTTCGTTAGTGGTCGCATCTTTTTCTTCAGCTGCGTAGCCACTGGCAAGGAAACCCGCATAACGGATGTTTTCATCCAGTTTGGCACTACCATCAGTTTCACGTTTGATGGAAACGCGACCGATTTGCGGCGTACCGATAGTAAAGCCCAAAGTATTGTCTTTACCTTTGGCAGTTTCAAACAAAGGAACTTTATCGCTCAAAGCAGCCGCATCCAAACCGGTATTGGTGGTTTGATCTTCTTTACCGCCTATATTGAGAGCGTATGCACCACGACCGCCTTGTCCCATTGCGCCAAACATAAAGACACGTTGCTGAAACTTACTGCCTTGTTCTGCAACAGGGGTCTGACGCAGGGTAAAACCGCCGTTTACACCATATTTATGGTTTTCAATGGATTTTCCATAATCTGCATGAGCAATGTCTTTCAATACTTTGGCAAGCGTAATCGGGTTGCCCGAAGCATCGTTTTCGCGCTCCATTGCAGAAGGAAGATAGCTGACTTTCAAATCATAAGGATGTTTGCCTGCCGTACTTTGGAAAATATGCACCATACCGTCGTTGGCTGCGGCAACCAAATATTTGCGGCGACCATGCTCCTGATTACCGACCGCAGCAACGGAACCGTCCAAAATATCACCCAAATCACGCTCGCCTGGATTTCGAGGACGGTATGGGCTGTATGCACTGTCATCGCTACCGACCCTGCCCGTCCAATTGAGCAGTTTTTTCCATTCGTTTTTGTCACTACTCTCGATACCGAAATAGGCATTGTCGACTTTGTCATCAGAGATGGCGTCGATAAAGTAAGTATTAGAACCTGTGTTAATCAATGTTTTACGATTACCGAAAGAAGGTTGAAGGTCGGTATCGGTGTCAGTAACGCTCCTTCTACCTTTTTCATTCAATTTATTAAATAAAATCTGACTGCTCCAAGAGCCGGTATTCAGCTTGATGGTTGCCGCCAAATCGGGAATACCGCTACTGGAAGTTGCCGGAGCTGTACCGCCAATCGGAGTTTTCGGTACACTATTTTGACTGTCATTTTTAATCGTATCAGTAATGTTTTTAAACGCTGCAAGCAAGCTTTCACGATCTGTAGCAGTGTAATACCCTACTAATTTTGTTTTTGGATCTATCGTTGCACCACGCCTCAGGTAATCGGCACCAGCAGGAGTAATATCATTACCAAAACCTACCGTAAATGTTTGAACAGTTTGTTTTTTGTAGTCTCCGAAATCATTGGGATCGCCATCCCAGCTCTTATCAGCCTGATCCGTACCACCAACTTTAATATCTTTTTCTGCCAGTTTTCTACTGAAAAAAGCCAAACCGTTACCACGATCCCAAAATTGATCGTACGAAACAGGAGCTTTCACACACTGTAAGCTTCTGTTTACTCCTTCACGCTCACCAAAATATTTGTATGCATCTTGATATTCCTTGGTGTTATAGGGAGTAAAAACGTTCCAATTGTAATCCCGTGCGGCATGGTAATGACGATGATCCTCATAATCAAAAATAGTTCTGTCCCGCCAATCGCGATAATCACCACAATAAGAGCTATAGTTGGCATCACCATCCGACATCATAATGACATAAGATTTTTGACAACGGTATTTGATATTAGGCATGACAATCGTACTGACAATTTCAAAATAGCGGCGTGTTGCCGGAGTAGCATACTTATGCTGGAGTTTCTTAACACGCGCCTTCATTAACTCCGGATCAGAATCAAAAGAATCAGAATCTGATCCTCCATTATTATGAAGCGTCTGCAAACCCCAGTTGAATTGACTCTTATATTCGTCAAGAATCTGCTCCAATGCTTTTTGTGTTACCTGCAACCTATTTAAGGGATTTCCATCCTGATCGAAAGCACCACGTACGTGGGTTTTCATACTATCCGAATCATCAATAAAAAACATAATGTTATGCTTAATTTTCGGCTGTTCTACAATCTTGCTTTCGTTTTGCAAATAAAGCGGGGTTTTGGCAAATTGCGCTTGCGCTTGCGATGCTGCACCCATCAGGGCGAGCGCGGAGGCGATGCTGTAAATCATCGGACGGATGGAGCCGGGGCAACGTGAAGATTTGTTTTTCATAATGCGTTCTTTTTTCATAAAATCGTCGGTTGACGGATGATGACGTTGTTTTTATTTTCTCGGAATGAGATTCTAACATTTACGATGTCATTTATGTGGGGTTCGGGCTGTTTTTTTTATCTGACACGGCGAACAATGGCGAAAATGAAACAGGCGGCGTGATTGTAAAGGCAAAATCCGTTGCCAAGTCACAGCTTGAACGATATGGCTTTTTGACGTAGAATGCATTGCTTCTACGGTATAGGCAGCTATGCCTGAAAAAGCACGTTACGCAGCAAAATCAAGGCTGCGGGGCGTGTTTTTTTTTAGCCGATATTTTCTCAGGCGGTCTTTTTTGTAAACAATTTTCAGACGACCCCTGCCCGTTTCTGCAAACCGACCATCATCAGGCAAACAGGATTCATCATGACCACTCCGGCTCTTCTCGTTCTCGCTGACGGCAGCGTATTTCACGGCACATCAATCGGTTACGAAGGTTCGACTTCCGGCGAAGTCGTGTTCAACACCTCCATGACCGGCTATCAGGAAATCCTGACCGACCCGTCCTACTGCAAACAAATCGTTACCCTCACCTACCCCCACATCGGCAATACCGGCACCAACGCCGAAGATGAAGAAAGCCGCAGCGTTTATGCCGCAGGCTTGATTATCCGCGACCTGCCGCTGCTGCACAGCAACTTCCGCGCCTCCGAAAGCCTGCACGACTATCTGGTGCGCAACAAAACCGTCGCCATCGCCGACATCGACACCCGCCGCCTGACCTCGCTGCTGCGTGAAAAAGGCGCACAAGGCGGCGCGATTCTGACCGGCGCGGACGCAACGGTTGAAAAAGCGCAAGAACTCATCGCCGC
>CAUSOO010000026.1:0-29050 GCA_963533245.1 uncultured Neisseria sp. | reverse complement strand
TCTCTTTGAGCTAAGGCGAGGCAACGCCGTACTGGTTTAAAGTTAATCCACTATCTTTAATCAAAGCGAATCTTATTCAATGAACACTTTAGATAAACCAAATCCGTAGCGTGGGCTTTGCCCACGAAACCTACCGTTTAACCATTCGAATGGGGTGGTTGTCCTTGCATTTTATTTCGTGGGCAAAGCCCACGCTACTCGCAGCTGCAACGGCAACCTGTCCCTTCCACCATCCAGTGAGGGGAAGGTTAGGATGGGGACGGCTTTGTGGGTTTAGTCAAATCGAATTCGTACAGTTTGTAGAGCCACCCTCTCCCGCCGGACGGGAGAGGGAGTAGATTGAAGGTAAA
Source organism: uncultured Neisseria sp. (assembly GCA_963533245.1). GTDB lineage: Bacteria > Pseudomonadota > Gammaproteobacteria > Burkholderiales > Neisseriaceae > Neisseria. The sequence continues at coordinate 28,700 of CAUSOO010000026.1, read as the reverse complement.
AACAAGGTCGTCTGAAAAAATTTTCAGACGACCTTTTCTCTTACTTATCCACAGACTGGCTTACCCAATCCGAAATCTTTTAGATTTTGCCTGCGAAGTATTCCAAAGTGCGGACGAGTTGGCAGGTGTAGGACATTTCGTTGTCGTACCAGGCGACGGTTTTCACCAGTTGTTTGTCGCCTACGGTCATCACGCGGGTTTGGGTGGCGTCGAAGAGCGAGCCGTATTCGATGCCGACGACGTCGGAAGAAACGATTTGATCTTCGGTGTAGCCGTAAGATTCGTTGGCGGCAGCTTTCATCGCGGCGTTGATTTCTTCTTTGGTCACGGGGCGTTCGAGGACGGAAACCAATTCGGTCAGCGAGCCGGTTGCGACGGGGACGCGTTGGGCTGAGCCGTCGAGTTTGCCGTTCAATTCGGGGATAACCAGACCGATGGCTTTGGCGGCGCCGGTGCTGTTGGGCACGATGTTGAGCGCGGCGGCGCGGGCGCGGCGCAAATCGCCTTTGCGGTGCGGCGCGTCAAGGGTGTTTTGGTCGCCGGTGTAGGCGTGGATGGTGGTCATCAGGCCTTCGACTACGCCGAACTCTTTTTGCAGGACTGCCGCCATTGGGGCGAGGCAGTTGGTGGTGCAGGAAGCGGCGGAGATGACGGTTTCGCTGCCGTCCAAAATGTCTTGGTTTACGCCATATACGACGGTTTTCACATCATTGCCGCCAGGGGCGGAAATAACGACTTTGCGCGCACCGGCGCGGATGTGGGCTTCGGCTTTGGTTTTGCTGGTAAAGAAGCCGGTACATTCGAGGACGACGTCCACGCCCAATTCGCCCCAAGGCAATTCTTCAGGATTCGGATTGGCGAAGACTTTGATTTCTTTGCCGTTCACTACGATGGCATCGTCTTTCAATTCGGCAGTACCTTGGAAGCGGCCTTGGGTGCTGTCGTATTTGAAAAGGTGCAGCAGCATATCGGCAGGGGTCAGGTCGTTGACGGCGACGACTTCGATGCCTTTGGCTTTTTCAATTTGACGCAATGCCAGACGGCCGATGCGGCCGAAACCGTTAATCGCTACTTTGATGCTCATTTTGATACTCCTGTCAGTAGGGAAAGGGATAAATTTCAATAAGGGCTATTGTAGCCTGAAATAAAACTACTACCTAGAATTACACGATGCTACTTTTAAAATGTTTGATTTAAATAAAAAAACCGTGAAATAGGTCGTCTGAAAACGCAGATTGGTACGGTTTGTCCCCATATTTGGGGATAAATTTTGGTTGTTTTTAAAATTAATATGTAATTATTTAAAAAATGATGATGGTGATGAGTGTATCCCCGTTTTGTGGATAACCTTATTACTGATTGTATAATCAAATTGTTGCATTCATTTAAAGGCTGCGTTCAAGTTTTGTTTTTTATGAGAACAAAGTCGGATAATCTGTAATCGTTTGAATTTTTCTGTGGATAAAATCGGATTTTTCCACTCGGATTACACGGCATATTGTGGATAATCTTACCGGTACAAAGGGTCGTCTGAGAAATCTATGGTTCTGAAACGCCTACATTAGCAAATACTATTAAAAATAATGGATTATTTTTTCCTTTTTATCGTATTATCCAAACATCAAACCAATTATTGAATAAGGAGGCGGTTTATGCTGCAACGAACTTTGGCAAAATCCATCAGCGTAACCGGCGTCGGGCTGCATTCGGGCGAACGGGTCGCGCTGACCTTACACCCTGCGCCCGAAAACAGCGGGATTTCCTTCCGCCGTACCGATTTGGACGGTGAAATGGGCGAAACCATCAAACTTACGCCTTACCTCATCAACGATACGCGCCTGTCGTCCACTATCGTAACCGACAAAGGCGTGCGCGTCGGCACCATCGAACACATCATGTCCGCGCTGTCTGCCTATGGCATCGACAATGCGCTGATTGAGTTGAACGCGCCCGAAATCCCGATTATGGACGGCTCCAGCCTGCCGTTTATTTATCTTTTGCAAGATGCGGGCGTTGTCGATCAAAAGGCGCAAAAGCGGTTTTTGAAAATCCTCAAGCCTGTCGAAGTCAAGGAAGCGGGCAAATGGGTGCGCTTTACGCCGTATGACGGCTTTAAAGTGACGCTGACCATCGAATTCGACCATCCGGTTTTCAACCGCAGCTCGCCCACTTTTGAAATCGATTTCGCGGGCAAGTCCTACATCGACGAAATCGCGCGCGCGCGCACCTTTGGCTTTATGCACGAAGTGGAAATGATGCGCGCCCACAATCTCGGACTGGGCGGCAATTTGAACAACGCCATCGTGATTGACGACATGGACGTTTTGAATCCGGAAGGTTTGCGTTATCCCGACGAGTTTGTCCGCCACAAAATCCTCGATGCCATCGGCGATTTGTATATCGTCGGACACCCGATTATCGGCGCATTCGAAGGCTACAAATCCGGCCACGCCATCAACAACGCCTTATTGCGTGCGGTTTTGGCGGACGAAACCGCTTACGAATGGGTGGAATTTGGTGACAACGAGAATTTGCCGTCCGCCTTCCACGAGCTGCCGGCGGCTTGAGATAAGACGGCGTACAAAAAGGTTGTGGATAAACAATCATCCACAGCCTTTTTATTGAATAAAGGTCGTCTGAAATCTTGATTTTAAGTTTTCAGACGACCTTTCAAGCGATACAACCATCTCCCGCCAATATTTCAGACATGATTATCCACATGGCTATCTAATCTATCCTTCTGAAAAATAAAAAGATTATATTTTTTCTCAAATTTTATACACACTTTATCCATAGCTTTTCTCCAACGATAAAAAAGGTCGTCTGAAAACCCAAATTCGGATTTCAGACGACCTTTTTCCACAAGCCGATCGGTGATCAATCGCCCATGACTTTGCCTTCGCGGCGCGGGTCGGCACCGCCGAGCAAACCGTCTTTGCCGATCACAATACCTTGTACGCCGGAATTCAAATCGCGGATTTGGACTTTGTAGCCCAGTTTTTCCAATGCTGCCGCTTTGTCCGCCGCTGCGGTTTTTTCCTCGATTTCATACTGGCTGCCGCGATTGAGCATATTCGGCACAGAGATTGCCGCCTGAATGTCCATGCCCCAGTCGATATGCGCCACCAGCGTTTTGGCAACGAAACCGATAATACGGCTGCCGCCGGGCGAACCGACTGCCATATACGGCTTGCCGTCTTTCATCACAATGGTCGGCGCCATCGAAGAACGCGGCCGCTTGCCGCCCGCCACGCTGTTTGCCACCGTTTTACCGTCCGCGCCGACAGGGTTGAAAGCAAAATCGGTCAATTCATTGTTGAGCAGATAGCCGTTTGCCATCAGTCCCGAGCCGAACGCGTTTTCAATCGAAGTCGTCATCGACACGACGTTACCGTCTTTATCCACAACCACCAAATGGCTGGTGGACGGCAGCTCTACCGCCATACCCTGCGCGTATGCCTTGCCGAACTTGCCTGCCTGAATGTTTTCCAACGCCTTGTCGGATTGGCGGATTTCTTCGGCACGCGGTTTCAGGTAAGCCTGAGAAATCAGGGCGCGGGTCGGGACGTTGACAAACGCGGGATCGCCGACGTAATAATCACGGTCGGCAAACGCAATCCGCGACGCATCGCCTATCCAGCGCCAACTGTGGATATTTTCCGCACCCAACGCCTTCATATCCTGATTTTGCAGGACGCCCAAAATTTCGCCCAAAGCAATCGCGCCCGAACTTGGCGCGCCCATGCCGCAGACTTCGTATTCACGATACGGCGCGCAAACCGGTTCGCGCTCGATAACGCGGTAGTTTTTCAAATCCGCCATGCTGATTTTGCCGGGGTTATCCACAGCGCCGGTAACGGCACGTACAATATTCTGCGCCTGCACCCCCTGATAAAACGGCGCGCTGCCTTTTTCCGCCAACAGACGCACGGAGCGGGCAAATTCAGGGTTTTTCAACACCGTTCCCGCTGCCAAAGGCTTGCCGTCGGGCAGGAAATACGCGGCGGTTTGCGGATAACGTTTCAAAGGCTCCAGATTCTGCTCAATGGATTTCGCCATGCGTGGTGAAACGGTAAAGCCTTGTTCCGCCAAAGCAATCGGTTTGTCAAACAGACTTGCCCAAGGCAATTTGCCGTAACGCTTGTGGACATCTTCCAGCAGCTTCGGAATCCCCGGCACACCGACCGAACGGCCGCCGACCACTGCGTTCATAAAGCCCATCGGCTTGCCGTTTTCATCCAAGAAAAGCTCAGGTGTAGCCGCTTTCGGCGCCGTTTCGCGGGCATCAAACGTCGTCAGTTTTTTCGCCTTATTGTCCCAATACACCAAAAACGCGCCGCCGCCCAAACCGGAAGACTGCGGCTCGGTCAGTCCCAGCGTGGTCTGCATGGCGATCATCGCATCTATCGCGCTGCCGCCGCGTTTCAAAACCTCATATCCCGCTTCGGTCGCCAACGGATTGGCAGACGCCGCCATATAATGTTTGGCGCGGATCAATTTCTGCTCAGTCAGCCCCGTCCCTTGTTCCGGCGCATGGTTATCCACAGCCGTCGGCATAGGCGCGGCATCAGGTTTCTGCATAGGCTGGTGCGCGCACGCCGCCAAAACCAAAACTGCCAACAGGTTTAAGCTAAAGGAAAATTTCATATCTGCTCCCTTTTGATGAGATATTTTTCAGACGACCTTTAATAGGACTAAAACACGCAAAAGGTCGTCTGAAACATGAAAACCGATTGGACTGTTTATCTCGTCATACAGTTCCGTTTGAGCCCAGTATAAAACCGGCAGGCTGTATGTATAGCCGGAAAGTTATACACAAAACCAAACCGGATTTCAAAATTATCCACATCTGCAAACAAGGCAAACAGCAGTTTATCCGCATCTCAAATTAGTATTCAACTTATTGAACTGAAAAAGGAATCAAAGTTATACACAAGCAAATGCGCGACTCAATATAATCATCTATTTATTATTTAAAATCTTATTTATAGTTTGTTTCCCAACGCGCAGCCAAAGTCCGCAACGTAAAGGCATCTTTTCAAAAAATTAGATAGTTAAGGATTGTTAAACCTCTGTAAATCAGATAGAGTTACGGCTGATAAATTAAATTAATAATGGAGCTTCCATCAATGAAAGGCGATATCGGCGTCATCGGCTTGGCCGTTATGGGTCAAAATTTGATTTTGAATATGAACGATCACGGTTTCAAAGTCGTGGCGTACAACCGGACCACTGCTAAAGTAGACGATTTTCTCAACGGCGCAGCCAAAGGCACCAACATTATCGGTGCCTATTCATTGCAAGATTTAGTGGATAAACTGGAAAAACCGCGCAAAATCATGATGATGGTACGCGCAGGTTCTGTCGTGGACGACTTTATCGAGCAACTTGTCCCGCTTTTGGACCAAGGCGACATTATTATTGACGGCGGCAACGCCAACTATCCCGATTCCACCCGCCGCACGCACGAGCTGGCGGCAAAAGGCATCCGCTTTATCGGCGCGGGCGTTTCCGGCGGCGAAGAAGGCGCGCGTCACGGCCCGTCCATCATGCCCGGCGGCGACGAAGCCGCATGGCCTGCCGTCAAACCCATTTTCCAAGCGATTGCCGCCAAAACCCCGCAAGGCGAACCCTGCTGCGACTGGGTCGGCCGTGACGGCGCGGGCCATTTCGTCAAAATGGTGCACAACGGCATCGAATACGGCGATATGCAGTTGATTTGCGAAGCCTACCAATTCATGAAAGACGGCTTGGGTCTGAGCTACGACGAAATGCACCGCATTTTCAGCGAATGGAACCAAACCGAGCTGGATTCCTACCTGATTGAAATCACCGCCGCGATTTTGGGCTACAAAGACGAAAACGGCGAACCTTTGGTCGAAAAAATCCTCGATACTGCCGGACAAAAAGGCACAGGCAAATGGACCGGCATCAACGCCCTCGATTTGGGCATCCCGCTGACGCTGATTTCCGAAGCCGTATTTGCCCGCTGCGTATCCGCGTTCAAAGATCAACGCGTTCAAACCGGCCGCTTGTTCGGCAAAACCGTTACCCCCGTTGACGGCGACAAAGCCGCATGGGTCGAAGCCCTGCGCCAAGCCCTGTTGGCATCCAAAATCATTTCCTACGCACAAGGCTTCATGCTCATCCGCGAAGCCAGCGAAAACAACGATTGGGCATTGAACTACGGCAACACCGCCCTTCTGTGGCGCGAAGGCTGCATCATCCGCAGCGCGTTCTTGGGCAACATCCGCGACGCATATGAAGCCAATCCGGATTTGGTCTTCTTGGGTTCCGACCCCTATTTCAAAGGCGTATTGGAAACCTGCCTGCCCGCATGGCGCAAAGTCGTCGCCAAAGCCATCGAATGCGGCATCCCCATGCCCTGCATGGCTTCCGCGATTACCTTCCTCGACGGCTACACCACCGAACGCCTGCCCGCCAACCTGCTGCAAGCCCAACGCGACTACTTCGGCGCGCACACCTACGAGCGCACCGACAAACCGCGCGGCGAATTCTTCCACACCAACTGGACAGGCAAAGGCGGCGATACCGCATCGACCACTTACGATATTTGATTTGTCTGAATCAGCGAAAAGGTCGTCTGAAACCAAAATTTTGGTTTTCAGACGACCTTTTGATTTGAATCTTTCAATTTGAGGCACGCTTGTTATGGAAATCTCAACGACAAATTTCGATTTTAAAAACGGATGTTTGCAGGAACAGAAGGGCGGTTAAAACGCCTATAAAATCCACTGTTTGCGCACAACTTATCCACATTTTAATCCCAGTTTATCCCGTTGAATAAAAGCATGATTCATTATAGTGGATTAACTTTAAACCGGTACGGCGTTGCCTCGCCTTGCTCTGATTTAAATTTAATCCACTATAAACGCCGTCCCTATACAAAAAGGTCGTCTGAAAATCTTGGAACTGATTTTTCAGACGATCTTTGGTGTCTTAGCGGTATAAAAAGAAAAATGATTTCAAACGTTTAATTTTTCCGCGCGGTGACAAATTCCGCCAGCAGCCGCAGATGCAGGGCTTTTGCGCCGAAGGGTTCGAGCAGGGCGGCGGCTTCGGCGGTCAGGGTTTCGGCGTAGGTGCGGGCGGCTTGCAGACCCATCAGTTTGACGTAGGTGGGTTTGTTGTTGTCGCTGTCTTTGCCGGCGGTTTTGCCTAGGGTGGCGGTGTCGGCTTCGCAGTCCAGCACGTCGTCGATGACTTGGAACGCCAAGCCGAGTTTGGCGGCGTAGTCGTCCAAGGTGCGGACGTCGTCTGAATCCAAATCGGGGCAGGCAAGCGCGCCCAATACGACGGCGGCGCGGATGAGGGCGCCGGTTTTGAGGCTGTGCATCTGCTCCAACTGCGTCTGATTCATGGCTTTGCCGACGTTGGCAAGGTCGATGGCTTGTCCGCCTGCCATGCCGAGACTGCCGGATGCTTTGGCGAGCGTGGACAACATGGCGATTTGGCGTTCGGCGGGCAGTCCGGTCGGACGGCTCAATACGTCGAAGGCTTGGGTTTGCAGGGCGTCGCCGACCAAAAGGGCGGTGGCTTCGTCGTATTTCACATGGCAGGTCGGTTTGCCGCGCCGCAGGCTGTCGTTGTCCATTGCGGGCATATCGTCATGAACCAAGGAATAGACGTGTACCATTTCGATTGCCGCCATGGCTTGTTCGACGGCGTTTTGGTCGGCATCGCCCAATTCGGACGCGGCGAGCACCAAAAGCGGGCGCAGCCGTTTGCCGCCGCCGAGGGTAACGTAACGCATGGCTTCGTGCAGCGTGTTCGGCACTTGGTTTTCAGACGGCAGGAAACGCTCCAGCAGCAATTCGGTCTGCGCTTGGGCTTTTTGCTGCCATGCTTTCAATTCATTCGCCGGGTTCAAGGTTCAGCTCCTTCAGTTCGCCCGCGTCCAATACTTGCAGCTTTTGTTCGACTTCCGCCAACTTGGTTTGGCAGTATCTGACCAGCTCGTTGCCTTCCTGATAGGCTGCCAGAGCGTCTTCCAGCGGCATTTCGCTGCTTTGCATGGACTGGGTCAGGGTTTCGAGGCGGGCGAGGGCCTCTTCAAAGGATTTGGGGGCTTTTTTCATGATGATGCGGGCAAAAAATCAAAGCGGTATTGTAGCATTTTATGGGCTGCTTCTTGGCCGGGAACGGAAAAAGGTCGTCTGAAAACCTGATTTACAAGTTTTCAGACGACCTTTTGAGCTGATGATACGGTAAAAATCATTCTTTCAGAGCGGCGGCACCAAATGTACCGTTTTTAGATTCCAGAAGATGATCGAATCGACCGGTAAGCTCTTCTGCTTGGGGGCCGAGGAACATACCCGACATGATTTTTTGTTCTTTCTCATCCACATGGAAGAAGCGGTTGCCGACGATTTGACCTTCCAGATTCACTTCATCAAATTCACCGTTTTCTGAGTAAACCGCACCAGAGAGGGATTTGCGGCCGAAGTCCACCATAAAGATGGAGTTGCCGAACGTATTGGCTTGTCCGACATCGCTGTAAAGCGCATAACCGCGGTAAAAAGCCTGACCCTCTTGAGGCATCGCTGCTTCCGGAGTAATAACGCCTTGGTAGAACATATACGATGTATGGATGTCAGTATCTCCATTTTTCAAGCCATAAAAACCGTAGCGGCCGTATTTCAGATGAGTGGCGGCAACCAAGACAGATTTTTCGTTCACATTACCGAATACTTCAGCCCTTTGAGGCTCAGTTTCAGGCAACAGCGGGATTTTTTGTCCGTCCACCTCAAGAATATTGATGTCGCCGATATGGGAAATATCGTCGCCTTCCATTCCTGATTGGGAAATTTTGCTGTAATAGCCGTCGATTTGTTGGGTTGCAGCAGCAGCTTCGGCTGCTTTACGTTCAGCTTCTGCTTTAGCTTTTTCAGCTTCTTCGGCGGCTTTTCGTTCTGTTTCAGCTTTAGCTTTCTCGGCTTCCTCAGCCGCTTTGCGTTCTGCTTCTACTCTAGCTTTTTCAGCTTCTTCAGCGGCTTTACGTTCAGCCTCGGCTTTGGCTTTTTCGGCTTCCTCAGCCGCTTTGCGTTCTGCTTCTACTCTAGCTTTTTCAGCCTCTTCAGCGGTTTTACGTTCAGCCTCGGCTTTGGCTTTTTCGGCTTCCTCAGCCGCTTTACGTTCAGCCTCGGCTTTGGCTTTTTCGGCTTCCTCAGCCGCTTTGCGTTCAGCCTCGGCTTTGGCTTTTTCGGCTTCCTCAGCCGCTTTTCGTTCTGCTTCTACTCTAGCTTTTTCAGCCTCTTCAGCGGCTTTACGTTCAGCCTCGGCTTTGGCTTTTTCGGCTTCCTCAGCCGCTTTACGTTCTGCTTCTACTTTAGCTTTTTCAGCTTCTTCGGCAGCTTTGCGTTCAGCTTCAGCTTTAGCTTTTTCAGCTTCCTCAGCCGCTTTACGTTCTGCCTCAGCTTTGGCTTTTTCAGCTTCTTCAGCGGCTTTGCGTTCTGCTTCTACTCTAGCTTTTTCGGCTTCTTCAGCAGCCTTACGTTCTGCTTGGGCTTTAGCTTTTTCGGCTTCTTCAGCGGCTTTACGTTCTGTTTCTACTCTGGCTTTTTCAGCTTCTTCAGCAGCCTTGCGTTCGGCTTCCGCTTTAGCTTTTTCAGCTTCTTCAGCAGCCTTACGTTCTGCTTCTGCTTTAGCTTTCTCGGCTTCTTCGGCAGATTTGCGCTTAGCTTCCGCTTTGGCTTTCTCGGCTTCTTCAGTAGCCTTACGTTCCGCTTCGACTTTGGCTTTCTGAGCTTCTTCAGCGGCTTTGGCTTTTTCAGCCTCTTCAGCCGCTTTTCGTTCTGCCTCACGTCCCGCTTGGCATTCGGCGTTGCATTCTATTTTGGGTTGGTTGGTATCGCTTGAGGCGGTTGACGGCGAACCGCCTCCTCCTCCGCCTCCGCAGGCGGCAAGTAAGGATAGGGCAAGGTAAGACAGGATATGTGGATAGTTTTTCATCGTAATGTACTTTTATATTTAAAATAGTTATGTGATATTCATTTTATGGGCTTTTTTATAACATGTCATTCATTTATTTGACGAACGGTACTTTTTGTTTATAAATAGTTTATTTTATTTGAATTTTTATGTTGCGAAATGGGTAAATTTTTAGATAGGCGGTTTTTTTTGATGGTCAAACGGTTGTGATTTGCTTGTGTTATAATCCGCGTTTCATACAGGTCGGACAGACAGTCGCCGCGTATCGCGTAAGGCATACGGGGAGGAAAGTCCGGGCTCCGCAGAGCAGGATGCCGGCTAACGGCCGGGCGCGGAAACGCGACGGAAAGTGGAACAGAAAGCAATACCGCCGACGGCCGCCTTCGGGCGGCACGGGTAAGGGTGAAAAGGTGCGGTAAGAGCGCACCGTGCACTTGGTAACAAGGCGCAGCAGGCTAAACCCCATCCGGAGCAAGACCAAACAGAACGCATTGACGCTGCTCGCCGAGCGTTCGGGTAGGTTGCTGGAGCGCATCAGTAATGGTGTGCCTAGAGGAATGACTGTCCGAGACAGAACCCGGCTTACCGTCCGGCCTGTATGTCCCGATTATCGAAAAGGTCGTCTGAAAACCGATTTTTGTGTTTCAGACGACCTTTTGCCATAGATATAGTGGATTAAATTTAAATCAGGACAAGGCGAGGCAACGCAGTACCGGTTTAAAGTTAAGCCACTATAACCCGTTTTGCCCCCGCTTCACGGAATCCCCTTTTCAGACGACCTTTCCCCCGTCTCGCCCGCACGATTTACGGTATAATTCCCCATCTTTATCCATTGTTTTCCCAAGCATAAAACCATGACACGCAAAATCCTCGTTACCTCCGCGCTGCCCTATGCCAACGGCAGCATCCACCTCGGCCATATGGTCGAACACATCCAAACCGACGTTTGGGTGCGCTTTCAAAAACTGCGCGGCCACGAGTGCCACTACTGCTGCGCCGACGACACCCACGGCACGCCCGTGATGCTTGCCGCGCAAAAACAAGGCATCGCGCCCGAAGACATGATTGCCAAAGTGCGCGAAGAACACCTCGCCGATTTCACCGGTTTTCACATCGGCTACGACAATTATTACAGCACCCATTCCCCGGAAAACAAACAGTTTTCCCAAGACATTTACCGCGCGCTGAAAGCCAACGGCAAGATTGAGAGCCGCGTCATCGAGCAGCTTTTCGACCCCGAAAAACAAATGTTCCTGCCCGACCGCTTCGTCAAAGGCGAATGCCCCAAATGCCACGCCCAAGACCAATACGGCGACAACTGCGAAGTCTGCGGCACGACCTATTCCCCAACCGAACTGATCAACCCGTATTCCGCCGTTTCCGGTGCCAAACCCGAATTGCGCGAATCCGAACACTTCTTCTTCAAACTGGGCGAATGCGCGGGCTACCTGAAAGAATGGACTTCCGGCAACAACCCGCACGACGGCAAGCCCCATCTTCAACCCGAAGCCCTCAACAAAATGAAAGAATGGCTGGGCGAAGGCGAAGAAACCACCCTGTCCGACTGGGACATTTCCCGCGACGCGCCGTATTTCGGTTTCGAAATCCCCGACGCGGCGGGCAAATACTTCTACGTCTGGCTGGACGCGCCCGTCGGCTACATGGCATCGTTTAAAAACCTGTGCGACCGCATCGGCATCGATTTTGACGAATACTTCAAAGCCGACAGCCAAACCGAGATGTACCATTTCATCGGCAAAGACATCCTCTATTTCCACGCCCTGTTCTGGCCCGCCATGCTGCATTTCTCCGGCCACCGCGCCCCGACCGGCGTGTACGCACACGGCTTTTTGACCGTGGACGGACAAAAAATGTCCAAATCGCGCGGCACGTTCATCACCGCCAAATCCTATCTGGAACAAGGCCTGAACCCCGAGTGGATGCGCTACTACATCGCCGCCAAACTCAACAGCAAAATCGAAGACATCGATTTGAACCTGCAAGACTTTATCAGCCGCGTAAACAGCGACCTCGTCGGCAAATACGTCAACATCGCCGCCCGCGCATCAGGTTTTATCGCCAAACGCTTTGAAGGTCGTCTGAAAGACGTTTCAGGCAGCGCATTGCTGGCAAAACTCGCCGCCGAAAGCGAGACCATCGCCGAGCAATACGAAAACCGCGAATACGCCCGCGCCCTGCGCGACATCATGGCATTGGCAGACGCCGTGAACGAATACGTCGATGCCAACAAGCCGTGGGAACTCGCCAAACAGGAAGGTCAAGACGAACGCCTGCACGAAGTATGCAGCGAACTCATCAACGCCTTCACCATGCTGACCGCCTACCTCGCCCCCGTATTGCCGCAAACCGCCGCCAACGCCGCGCGTTTCCTCAATCTGGACGCGATTACTTGGGCGAACACGCGCGAAACCCTAGGCGAACACGCCATCAACAAATACGAACATTTAATGCAACGAGTGGAGCAAAAACAAGTGGACGATTTAATCGAAGCCAACAAACAAAGCATTGCCGCCGCAGCCGCGCCTGTTGAAGACAGCAAATACGAAAAAGTCGCCGAACAAGCGAGCTTCGACGACTTCATGAAAATCGACATGCGCGTCGCCAAAGTATTGAACTGCGAAGCCGTCGAAGGCAGCACCAAACTTTTGAAATTCGACCTCGATTTCGGTTTTGAAAAACGCATCATCTTCTCCGGCATCGCCGCGTCTTATCCCAACCCCGCCGAATTGAACGGCCGCATGGTCATCGCCGTCGCCAACTTCGCCCCGCGCAAAATGGCAAAATTCGGCGTATCCGAAGGCATGATCCTCTCCGCCGCCACCGCCGAGGGCAAACTGAGGCTCTTAGATGTCGATGCCGGCGCGCAGCCCGGGGATAAAGTGGGCTAAAACGCTGAAAAAAGCTGTCTGAAACCATCATGTAAGATGTTTGGACAGCTTTTTTTGTATCTTGAAACCAAGGAAAAACCGATGAAAAAACTGCTTTTTATCTTCTTGGGGCTGGCAAGTTTTAATGTCTATGCCAACGGCTGCGGCGGAGAGTACCAGCCCGCCACGGGAACTTGCCGTATTATCGACAGTTCTGGACGGCAGATTTTATACAATGTCGGTACGCCCCAATCCTCTAACGGCGGTTCCGTGCAAAACAGTCCCAAAGTCGTCAACGTCAATGTCCCATCCAAATACGGCGCATGGGCGGTTAACCTTAAAACGGGTATTGCAGGCGGCGCCCTCAACATGGATTCGCGTGAGGCTGCGGAAAAAGAAGCGATTAAAACCTGTGAAAAAGGCGGTCGCAATGCACCTTGCAAAATAGGAGCTTCTGTCAGGAATGGTTGTATTGCCGTTGCACAAGGTAAATTAGGGAATAAATGGAAAGCCTTTACTGGAATAAAAAAACCTGGTCTTGCAGAGGAGGAGGCGCTAAGGAAATGTCAGGCTTCCGGTTATTCGCAATGCACCATTTTTGCCCCTGAAGGCTGTTCGATGCCGCAATATTGACAGGCAAAAGGTCGTCTGAAAGTTTTCAGACGACCTCGGTATCAGGTTCTTGCTTTAAGCAAGCAAAGAGAGATTACGACCAAACAAAGGAATAATACTGATGAAAAAACTGCTTTTTATTTTATTGGGACTGGCGAGTTTTAATGTCTATGCCAACGGCTGCCCCGGGCAATTTGACCCCGTCAGCGGTATTTGTCGCTTTCAGGGAAATAACGGGGAAATGGTTCAATATAATATGGCTCCGCCTCAATCTTCCAACCGCGGTTCCGTCCAAAACGGTTCTAAAGTTGTCAACGTCAATGTTCCGTCCAAATACGGTGCATGGGCGGTTAACATTAAAACGGGTATTTCGGCTGGTTCAATCAATATGGATTCGCGTGAGGCAGCGGAAAGAGAAGCCATCAAATCCTGCGAACAGGGCGGACGCAATGCGCCGTGTGTGGTGGGTGCTTGGTTCAGAAACGGCTGTCTTGCTGTTGCCCAAGGGAAATCGGGCAAAAAATTGAAGACTTTCTACGGAAACGGAGCCAACATTGGACAGGCAGAGCCGGCGGCATTAAAAAAATGTCAGGCTGCGGGGGCGGTACAATGCAAAATCACCACGCCCGAAGGCTGCTCGATGCCGAAATATTGACGGGCAAAAGGTCGTCTGAAACCTTTTTTCAGACGACCCCTATATATAAAATATTCATCATTTTCCCATCTGTTTTTTGAAAGTACCCATATGAAAAAAGCCTTTGTATTTTCTTTGCTGCTCGCCGGTTTGTCCGTTTCTGCCGCCGCGCAAAACCAAACCGGTGCGTCATCCGATGCTGTGACAAATAAAAAGCTTGCCGCCGAGTGTCAACAATTGTTTAAAGACACCAATACTTTGGCGAACGGTTCGCTTTGTTATCGGGACAATAAAGAGACCGCCGAATATTTCGACCTTTTGTCTATGGTTTTGTTGTTTAACCATCCGAAAGTCGATCAGTGCCGACAATATCCGAAACTGGAGGAAGAATTTAAAAAACAAAGCTTTTACCATCTCGAAGATAAGGAGTTGAAGCGCCTTTGCGCGGAAAGCCGCGAAGAACGCGACCGTTTGCGCCGCCAGGTAGAGGCGTATATGGACAGTAAGATAAAACAGTATGCGGAAGAAGAAGCGCCGCGCCGAGGTATTCCCGTTGATGAATTGCTGCGTAAAACCGTTGCCGAAGAAACCGAACGCCGCGCCAAAGCCGATGCCTTTATCCGTCAGAAAGATGGCAGATAAGGATGGACGGGGTCGTCTGAAAACTTCGGGCATGAATGTATAGTGGATTAAATTTAAACCAGTACGGCGTTGCCTCGCCTTGCCGTACTATTTGTACTGTCTGCGGCTTCGTCGCCTTGTCCTGATTTAAATTTAATCCACTATAATGCGTTCCGACATTCATGCTTTATTTGAAAATATCATTCCGGTTTAAAAGGAAAAACCATGAAACAATCTGCTTTAGGCTTACTTGCTTTGACTTTATCTTTTTCAGCCGCCGCGCAAGAGCCCGCCGTCAGTTTGAATGCGGAGCAGGTCGAACATTGCCGGCAAATGCTGCAAGATGCGGCGCTGATTGAGGCTACGGCGAATGTATGCGGCGGCAATGAGGACATCAAAGACTATGCCGGGCATTTATACTCTTTGTACATGGCTGCCGATCCGCAAGCCTTGCAATGCGTCAATTACAGCATGGCGATGAAAAAAGAAGGGAAACCGCTGCCTCATTACGGTTATTCCCCCGAGCAAGACAGCAAACAATATTGCGCCCAAAGCCGCAAAGAACGCCATCTTGCCCAACAACGCGCCGAGGCTTTGGTTGAAAAAGAGCTGCCGAACATTGCCCGCAAAGTCTCCGAAGAATCGAATGCGCTTTATCAAGAGCATCAAAAGCAATTGGCGCAACGACAAAATACAGAACCGGACAACTGGGAAAAACCGAAATCTTCCAAGCAAATCTTGAACGAAATGCGCGAACAACTGGCGGCAAGCCGTAAAAAAGCGGAAATTGCCCGCAGGAAAATAGAAAAACAGTAACGAAGTTTCGGACAATACGGACAGACGGTCTGCCCTGACCGGATACAAGAAACCCGCTTTTTGAAGCGGGTTTTTATTTTGGAATCGATTAAGGTTTTCAGACGACCTTTTAGCAGAAGAAACTAATTGAAGCGGTTAACTGATTTTCGGTTTATTTTTACAAAAATAAATAGTGTTGACAATTTTTATGGTGGTAATTAATGTACTGATACTTTATTTGAAGTTTTAAACGGTCCTGCGTGCTGCTGCATACAAAAAATTAAATTTAATCAAGAGAAAACAATTTATGGAGCAACTATTTATTCCCGGCAGTATCATTGCCGATTATTTTTATCTCGGTCTTTTCCTGCTGGTTGCCGCGTCTTTGATTGCGGGCTATGTCGATGCTATTGCGGGCGGAGCCGGGCTGATTTTGATTCCTGCGTTTTTAATGGTCGGCTTGCCGCCGCAGGTCGCGTTGGCACAGGAAAAATTGGTGAGTACCATCGGTACGGTGGCTGCGATTAAAAACTTTATGAAAAGCAGTTCGATTGTATGGCGCATTGTGCCGGTCGGCATCGTTGCGGCTTTAATCGGGGCGTTCGTCGGTGCGAAAGTCATTCTGATTCTGCCTGTGGAAACCATCAATTACATCATTCTTGCGTTTTTACCCATAGGCTTGCTGGCAACTTTGTTCAAAGGCGTTTTGCTGAAAAAAGACGATGGACGCGGCGAGATAAAAAAATCTGCCGTCGCCGTCTTTTTAACTTGTCTGATTGTCGGTTTTTATGACGGTTTTTTCGGACCGGGCACGGGCAGCATTTTCATCATCGCTTTGTTTGTCATCAACAAATTGTCGTTGTTGCAGGCTTCGGCTACTTCCAAGATTTTCAATTTTGCTTCCAATATCGGGGCATTCGTCGCTTTCTTGATAGCGGGGAAAATGGCGTTCCTAATCGGAATCCCGATGATTTTGGCGAATTTGTTGGGCAACCATTTCGGCAGCCTCCATGCTATTAATTCAGACGGGGAAATCATCCGTAAGGTTTTGGTCGTAACGGTTTTGCTGATTATTGCTTCGATGGCATATAAGGCTTTTTCGGCTTGACGGGCAGATGTTGGTAAAAGGTCGTCTGAAAACTTGGAAATCAGGTTTTCAGACGACCTTTTTAGCTTTTGGCAGATTGGATTTCTAAACTGCCCGCCTTAAGCCAACTTGACGGCGAGTTCTGCCAGCCGTTTGCCTTGTGCGAAAGCGATGTCGTTTTCTTCGGCGGTCAGGACGGGTTTGCTGTCGTGTCCGGCGACGTGGGACGCGCCGTAGGGGGTGCCGCCGCTTTGGGTGCTGCTGAGGGCGGATTCGGTGTAGGGGATGCCGCTGATGGTCATGCCGTGGTGCAGGAGGGGGAGCATCATGGTGAGAAGGGTGGTTTCTTGTCCGCCGTGTTGGGAGGAGGTGCTGGTGAAGACGGTGGCGGGTTTGCCGGCGAGTTCTGCGCCGAGCCACAGGGGGATGGTGCCGTCGATGAAGTATTTCATGGCGGCCGCCATGTTGCCGAAGCGGGTGGGGCTGCCTAGGGCGAGGGCGGCGCAGGTTTTGAGGTCTTCGGCGGTGGCGTAGGGGGCGCCACTGTCGGGGATGTCTTTTTCGACGGCTTCGCAGACGGTGGAGACTTTGGGGACGGTGCGCAATACGGCTTCGCAGCCTGCGATGCTTTCGATGCCGCGTGCGATTTGGCGGGCGAGGTTGAGGGTGCTGCCGTTTTGGGAGTAGTAGAGGACGAGGATTTTGAGGGGATTTGGGTTCATTTGGGTATTCCGTTACAATGGGGTTGATGGGAAATAGGTGTTAATTTCGCTGAGGCTGTGTTTTCAGACGACGTGGTCGTTTTCTGTTTTTTATTTTTAATTCGTTATTTTTTCGGGAAAGATTATGCCGTTTTTGAAATGGTGGCAAGGTTTGTCGGACAGTAAGGCGTTTGCGTTTGCGTGGTTTGTGGTCCGGCGTTTCGATGAGGAGCGTGTGCCGCAGGCTGCGGCGAGTATGACGTTTACGACGCTTCTGGCTTTGGTGCCGGTATTGACGGTGATGGTGGCGGTCGCTTCGATTTTTCCTGTGTTTGACCGTTGGTCGGATTCTTTTGTTTCGTTCGTCAATCAGACTATTGTGCCGCAGGGTGCGGACATGGTGTTTGATTATATCAATGCGTTCCGCAATCAGGCGGGGAAGTTGACGGCGATCGGCAGTGTGATGCTGGTGGTTACGTCGCTGATGCTGATTCGGACGATTGATAATGCGTTCAACCGGATTTGGCGGGTCAATTCGCAGCGGCCTTGGATGATGCAGTTTTTGGTGTATTGGGCGTTGCTGACGTTTGGGCCGTTGTCTTTGGGCGTGGGGATTTCTTTTATGGTCGGGTCGGTGCAGGAATCTGCGCTGGCTTCGTCCCAATGGATGGGGGTGTTGCGGACGGCGGGGACGCTGTTTTTTGTAACGCTGCTGCTGTGGGGCTTGTACCGCTTTGTGCCTAATCGTTTTGTGCCTGCGCGGCAGGCGTTCGTCGGGGCTTTGATTACGGCGTTTTGCTTGGAGACGGCGCGTTTCCTGTTTGCTTGGTATATGGGCAATTTCGACGGCTACCGCTCGATTTACGGGGCATTTGCCGCCGTGCCGTTTTTCCTGTTGTGGCTGAATTTGCTGTGGACGCTGGTGTTGGGCGGCGCGGTGCTGACTTCGTCGCTGTCTTATTGGCAGGGCGAGGCGTTCCGCAGGGGCTTCGATTCGCGCGGGCGGTTTGATGATGTGTTGAAAATCCTGCTGCTTTTGGATGCGGCGCAAAAAGAGGGCAAAGCCTTGCCTGTTCAGGAGTTCAGACGGCATATCAATATGGGCTACGATGAGTTGGGCGAGCTCTTGGAAAAGTTGGCGCGGTACGGCTATATCTATTCCGGCAGACAGGGCTGGGTTTTGAAAACCGGCGCAGACTCCATCGAACTGGACGAACTCTTCAAGCTCTTCGTTTACCGCCCGTCGCCTGTGGAAAGGGATCATGTGAACCAAGCCGTCGATGCGGTGATGACGCCGTGTTTGCAGACTTTGAACATGACGCTGGCGGAGTTTGACGCTCAGGCGAAAAACCGAAAGCAGCCTTCTTGATTATGTTTTGAAACGGATAAAAGGTCGTCTGAAAGCAGTTTTCAGACGACCTTTTGCTATAATCGGGCTTCATCGTCCTGTTCGGTTTGGAACCCTATGAAAACCCTCGTCCTCCTCCTGCTTTCCTTCTCCACTGCCACTGCTTTTGCCGCATACGGTTTGGGTTTGGGGCAAGAGCCGAAATATCCCGCCGACTTTCGCGCCTACGAATACGTCAATCCCGACGCGCCCAAAGGCGGCGTGTTTTCCCTGCCGATACAGGGCGGCTTCGATACGTTCAACCCGTTCACCCTCAAAGGCGACAAAGAAGTCGGCGTCCTCATGCTGACCGTGGACATGCTTACGGACAACAGTTGGGACGAACCTTTCTCCATGTACGGACTGCTGGCGGAAGACTTCTCACTTGCCGAAGACGGATTGTCGGCAACATTCAGGCTTAACCCGAAAGCCAAATTCCACAACGGCGATCCCGTCCTTGCCAAAGACGTAGCCGCCTCCTTCCGCCTGCTTACCCAAGACAAAGCCGCCAATCCCTTCTATCGCATATACTGGAGCGACGTAGCCAAAATCGAAACGCCCGACGACAGGACAGTCGTTTTCCGCTTTAAACAGCGCAATGCCGAATTACACATGGCATTAGGGCAACTGCCTGTGTTTTCTCATAAAAGCTACCCCGAAGGTCTGGAAAAAGGCGCGAACAAAATGCCCATCGGCTCCGGCCCCTACCGTTTCGTCAAAGCAGACATCGGGCGCATGAGCGAATACGCGCGCGACAAAAACTACTGGGCGCAAAACCTCCCGACCCGCAAAGGCAGATATAACTTCGACACCGTCCGCTTCAAATATTTCAAAGACAACAGCGTCCGCCTTGAAGGCCTCAAAGCCGGACAATACGACTTCGTTTACGAAAATGTCGCCCGAAACTGGGCGCGGGGCTATTCCGACGAAATGCTCGCCAAACGCGGCATGGGCAAACACGAATGGATACAGAAAAGCGATGCCGGCATGCAGGGCTTCGTCATGAACCTGCGCCGCGCCCCGTTTGACAACATCCTCGTGCGGCAGGCGATGGTCGAGAGCTTCGACTTTGAAAGCATCAACGCGCGCATTTTCTACGGCGCATACCGCCGCAGCAACAGCTTCTTCACCAACAGCGAGATGGCGGCGACAGGCAAACCGCAAGGCGCGGAACTGAAACTGCTCCAGTCCCTCGGCAACACCCTCGACCCCGTCGTCCTGAACCAACCCGTCCCCGAGCCGCCCCAAACCGACCTGAAAACAGGCATACGCCCCAACCTGCTCAAAGCCCGCGCACTCTTGGAAAAAGCAGGCTACCGCTATAAAAACGGCAAACTGACCGACAGCCAAGGCAAACCCCTGACCTTTGAGTTCCTGACCGCCTCCAAAACCTACGAACGCATTACCGCCAAATGGCAGCGCGACCTCGCCAAAATCGGCGTAACCATGAACATCCGCGTTACCGACCCCGCCTTATACCAAAGGCGGCTCAACGATTTCGACTTCGACATGACCATTACCGCCTATGCCAACAGCGAAAGCCCCGGCAACGAACAATACGATTATTTCGGCTGCGAAGCCGCCAAAATCCCCGGCAGCCGAAACCTCGCCGGCGTGTGCCGCCCCGAAGTCGAAAAACTGCTCAAACATTTCGGCAGCTTTACCAACCGCGAAGAGCTGAAAACCACCTCCCGGGCACTAGACCGCACCATCCGCCACCAATACATCATCGTCCCCGCCTGGTACGCCGACCGCTACCGCGTCGTTTACCGCAACAACCTCGGTATCCCGCAACAACTGCCGAAATATTACGACCCGGTATTTTTTTCGCTGAGTAGCGGGTGGTGGAAATAGGAGGAGTGAGCAGATAAAAGGTCGTCTGAAAACGGATACGGCAGCAATGCGTAGCGTGGGTTCTACCCACAAAATGAACGCCAATTCGGCTGTTGTTTGATTTGGTTGTTGGATGATTGCGGTTGTCAGACGGTGGCTTTCGTGGGCAAAGCCCACGCTACTCGTTGCCGCAAGGCAACTTGTCCCTTCCCCGTCCGGCGGGGGAAATTTGCGTACGTATGCTAATATATTGCGAGAATTGTGCCTGTCAGATTTAGCCGTAATGGCAAGGCATTATTTCATTACTCAAAAATTCTCTATGAATTAGATATTTAAAATAAAATATTAAAATTTTAGGATACGCACATGCAAGATCAGGAAGAAAGTAAAAATCAGGAAATACAAGAAAAGCAGGAACAAGAAGACAAGGGTGCCATGACCAAGTTGCAAGATGTGTTCAATCTTGCGCATGACCAAGCTCATCCCGATAAGATCGATGCCACTATCCGTGCCAATACTCGGGTGTCCGGAACGAATATGTGGGTATTGATGTTTGCCATTGCTGTGGCGAGTATCGGTCTAAATGTAAACAGCACGGCGGTAGTGATCGGAGCGATGTTGATTTCCCCGTTGATGGGGCCGATCGTCGGTATGGGTTACGGTTTGGCGGTGGGCGATACTGCGCTGATCCGCCAAGCGGTGCGCAATATTATGGTATTCGTCGCCATCAGTTTGGTTACTGCTACACTGTATTTTCTATTAACCCCGCTTAAAGAGGCGCAAAGCGAGCTTTTGGCGCGTACTCAGCCGACCCTTTGGGATGTGTTGATTGCCTTCTTCGGCGGTAGTGCGGGCATTGTGGCGCTGACCCGAAAAGAAGGAGGCAATGCCATACCGGGTGTGGCGATTGCGACCGCATTGATGCCGCCCCTGTGTACTGCGGGCTACGGACTGGCACATGGCAACTGGCAATATTTTTTCGGCGCTTCATATCTTTTTGCCATCAACTGCGTGTTCATAGCTTTTTCGACCTTGTTGTTTTCCAAACTGCTCAAGCTGCCGCGCAGGGGGTTGGTAACGGAATCCAAACGCCGGTTGCAAAGTATCATGATTACTGTTGTCGTGTTGGCTGTGATGATTCCGAGCGGCTATATGGCATCAGGACTGGTGCGCCAGGAACTGTTCAACACAAAAGCCAATGCCGCGATCACCGCCGCGCAGCAGCAGGAAAGTTTTTTTGTTCTTCGTAAGGTATTGAACTACAAGGAAAATAAAGTCGGTCTGATTGTCAACGGAACGGGTAATGCCGAGAAAATCATCGCCCTGTTGGAAAAAAGCCTTAATGCGTCGGGGGTAAAAGAGCCGGAGGTGAACGTGGTTTATGCGGGAGGGGATGGTGCCAAAATCGAAGAATTGCTGGCAAGCCGAAACAATCCGGTTCAGCAGCAAAATGAACTGAAAGAGCAGCAGGCCTATATCGATACAGTGCTTGCGGGCAAAACTGCCGATACCGCCGGTGCTGACGATGCAGCGGTACTCAAGGAATTAAAAGCCCAATATCCGGAAGCGGAAAAAATCGTTGTCGGACGCGGCTTGGTTTGGGAGAAAGCGCAAACAGAGCCTGTTTCCGAGCAGCCTGAAAGCGGCAAAAATACTAAATCGGAAACAGGCGAACATGACGATATTGTCGTGGTTTCGCTCGAATTTAAGGAGTCTTTGCCTGCCAAAGACCGCGAACGCTTACAGGCGTGGTTGAACCAGCGTTATGAGGGTAAGGCCGTGCGCATGTTTGTGAACACTCAAGTTTCAGATATATAACCCGTTTCACAAATACTCCGCCTGTCGGCTTTATCCGTTTTCAGGAAATAATTTTATTCTTTAACGACCAAATCCGCCTCAAACACGCCCCTCAAGGCGTTGGAGAGGCGGATTTCTTCGGTGTGTTCCAGCATGTCGCGGGTGATGTGCGTTTCGATGACTGTGTCCGCGCCTAAGTAGGTTTGCGGCTGCTGCAAGACGGCTTGGCGCATGACGCCGTTGAGGATGTCCAAATCCAGAGACGGGGTGAGCCATTGCCCTTGGTATTTGACGAACACGTTGCTTCTGCCGCCTTCGAGCAGGAGGTCGTCTGAATTGAAAAATAGGCTGTCAAACGCGCCTTGTGTTTCGGCGGTTTGCCATGCTTGGTCGTAGAGGGCGCGGCGGGTGGTTTTGAAGCGGCGCAGGTAGTCGCGGCGCGGGAGGGGTTGCGGGGCGGGGATGACGCGTTGCGGGGTGGGCAGTTCGGCGGTGGCGGCATGGCTGAGGATGAGGTCGTCTGAAACGAGTTCGGCTTTCAAGCGGAACAGGCCGTCGGGTAGTTTGGCGATGTATTGCCGGATTCGGGTTTCGCAGTCATCGGGCAGGGGCAGGTTGAGGGCTTGGGCGGAGGTTTTCAGACGGCCTAAATGCAGGTCGAGCAGGCGGCATTGCCTGTTTTCCACGCGCATGGTTTCGAAGATGCCGAAGGCGGGGCGCAATTCGTTGAGGAAACGGGCTTTCCAGCCGCATTCGCGATATTCGGCGGCAGGGTCGCTGTCGATGACGATGCCGGAACCGACGCCGTACACGCCTTGATATAGTGGATTAACTTTAAACCAGTACGGCGTTGCCTCGCCTTGCCGTACTATTTGTACTGTCTGCGGCTTCGTCGCCTTGTCCTGATTTAAATGTAATCCACTATCTAGGTCGTCTGAAAATGGAAGGTCGTCTGAAATCGGGGCTGAAGCGGGTTTGAGCGACAAGGTGCGGATGACGACGTTGAATATGCCTTCAAACCCAAGCCCACTTTCGCATGGTTTCAGGTAGCCGATGCTGCCGGTGTACAGGCCGCGCGGTTCGGCTTCGAGCGATTCGATAATCTGCATACTCATGCGTTTGGGTGCGCCGGTGATGCTGCCGCAGGGGAAGGCGGCGCGGAGGATGTCGGCGGCGCTAATGTGCGGCAGGGCTTGGGCTTGGATGGTGCTGGTCATCTGCCAGACGCTGCCGAAACGCGATACTTTAAACGGCTCGGGCACGCATACTTTGCCGGTTTGGGCAATTTTGCCGAGGTCGTTGCGCAGCAAATCGACAATCATCACGTTTTCGGCACGGTTTTTCGGATCGGCTTGCAACTCGGCGGCGCGGCGTTCGTCTTGACCGTCGCCCAAAATCGGCGCGGTGCCTTTCATCGGTTCGGTGCTGATGGTGCCGTCCGAACCGATTTTGAGGAAGAGTTCGGGCGAGAAACACAGCGTCCACGCGGATTTCCCTGCCGCATCGGGCAGGTGGGACAAAACGGCATAGGGGACGGGCTGGCGCAGGCGGCGGTAGAGGCTGACGGGGTTGCCGTAGGCTTGCAGGTGCAGGCGGGTGGTATAGTTGATTTGATAGGTGTCGCCGCGCCGGATGGCTTCGTGGATTTGGCGGATGTGGTCGAGGTAATCGGCTTCGGATACGGAGGATTGCGGCGTGGAAATACCGGCGGGGAGGTCGTCTGAATTTTGGGCAAGCCAGCTTGCGGCATCAATGTCGGCGCAGTCGGCAAACCAGTGCAGGGCAAGATTGCCGCCGCGTTCGGACGCCATCCCCATCAGCGGCAAACCGAATTCGTAGTCTGCAAACAACACCGAATGCAACCCCTTTTGCCAGCCCTTTTGCAGCGTATCGTTCAGCGAATCCAGTTCGTTATGATGGAAAAGGCGGCTTTCCACATGATTTTGATAGAGTTTTGCGCGGCCGCTCACGGCATCGTCAAACAGAGCGAAATAGGGCATGGCTGTGGTGCAAATAGCCTGATTATACGCTGGTTTTACACAAATTAGCAGACCGCGCCGAAAAAAATGGGGCAGTGTAATTTTATGTAGTCCGCTGAGGGGCAAAGGAGTAGAATCAAACCATACCACACCATATCATTTCAAACTTAATCAATAAGGAGACCCTATGGCAGATCATCAGTTAGAACCATTTGAAAACGTTGAATTGGGCGAAAAGCAAGACCAGTTGCAAGTTTTCGAAAAAGCCGTTTTGGAACACGAAGGACGCGGTACGGACGAAGATTCCGGCAGCGCACCACTTCCCGCCAATTACCCCTACAAACAACGTATGCGCCGCGCCGCATACGAAAAAGAAAAACAAAAGCTGCAAATCGAATTGCTGAAAGTGCAAAGCTGGGTCAAAGATTCCGGCCAACGCATCGTCAGCCTGTTTGAAGGCCGCGACGCCGCAGGCAAGGGCGGTACCATCAAACGCTTTATGGAACATTTGAACCCGCGCGGCGCGCGCGTCGTCGCACTGGAAAAACCGACTACCACCGAACGCGGCCAATGGTATTTCCAACGCTACATCCAAAACCTGCCGACCGCGGGCGAAATGGTCTTCTTCGACCGCTCATGGTACAACCGCGCCGGCGTAGAGCGCGTGATGGGTTTCTGCGAACCCAACGAATACCTGCTCTTCATGCGCCAAACCCCTGAATTGGAACGTATGCTCGTCGCCAGCGGCATCCACCTCTTCAAATTCTGGTTCTCCGTATCCCGCGAAGAACAACTGCGCCGCTTCATCTCCCGCCGTGACGATCCCCTGAAACACTGGAAACTTTCCCCCGTGGACATCCAGTCGCTCGACCGCTGGGACGACTACACCGAAGCTAAAAACGCCATGTTCTTCCACACCCACACCGGCGACGCACCTTGGGTCATCATCCGTTCCGACGACAAAAAACGCGCCCGCCTCAACTGTATCCGCTACTTCCTGCATCAGTTGGACTACCCGGGCAAAGATGTGAAAGCCATCGGCAAAGTGGACGAAAAAATCGTCCTCGTCCCCGATACGCGCTACAAAGAGAAAACCGTCGATATCGGTCACGACTGATTGAGCGGTCAGCCGTTTGAGCAGTAAAAAGGTCGTCTGAAAACCTGAAATATAGGTTTTCAGACGACCTTTTTTTGTTTCAACCAATTTATCCCAACGCAACGCCGACAGCCGTTCGGGAACGCTATTCAAATTGTGCGAAATAAGACAATACGGTTTGCGGCAGCCATTGCAGGTTCAGACGACCCCCGTCGCGGCTGACGAAGCCGACGTGTCCGCCGTGTTCGGGCTGCAAAAGCGTGACGGACGGAGACACTTCGTCCGCATTCGGCAGGGCTTCGGGCGGCAGGAAGGGGTCGTTGACGGCGTTGAGCAGCAGCAAAGGAACGGCTACCGTTTTGAGCCAAGGTTTGCACGAGGCGCGGCGGTAATAGTCGAAACGGTCGGCGAAGCCGTGCAACGGCGCGGTAAACGTATCGTCGAAGTCGCCCAGCGTTTTGCATTTTTTCAACAGGGTGGCGACATCGCGGTCGGGATGGGCATTCTTTAAATCGGCAACGTCGCGGGCTTTGGGCAGCAACGAGTTCAAAAAATAACGGGTATATAACAGGCGCGACATGCCTTTGTCGAAATGCGTACCCGACAGCGTCGCATCGACCGGTGCGGAAACGGCGGCAGCGGCGCGGGGCAGCGCATTGCTGCCTTGTTCGCCCAAATATTTTGCCAAGGCATTGCCGCCGAGCGAAACGCCTGCCGCATAAATGACGGGATAACGAGCGGCAAGCGTGTCGAGCATAAAGGCGATTTCGGGCGTATCGCCCAAGTGGTAGAACACGGGCGCGGTATTGGGGATGCCGCCGCAACTGCGGAAATGGGCGACCACGCCGTTCCAGCCTTTGTCTTGTACTGCGCGCATCAGTTCGACCGCGTAATGGCTGCGGCTGCTGCCTTCCAAGCCGTGAAACAAAACCACCAGTGGCGCGTCGGGATTCGGGCTGTCGACAAAATCGTAGGCAACCTGTGCTTTGCCGGTGCTGTCGGGCAGTAACTCGCGCCGGTAAGCGGGGGAAGGACGTTGCAGGAATTTGGCAAAGATGGTGTCGGCGTGGCCGTTGCGCAGCCAAAACGGCGTATTGGGCGATAAGTTATTCATAATCTGAAGATATTTGGGAGACGGCAGGGTCGTCTGAAAGATAGCGGCCCCTGAACACGAAATAATAAACCAACAACGCGGTCAGCGTGCCGTTTGTCCAGCCCGCCCAAACGTCGGTCGGGTAATGCACGCCCAAATAAACACGCGAAAAGCCGGTACTCAGGGCAAAGGCAATGCCGATCAGCCACGCGACACGCCGATAGGGCGTCTCACTGCACAACATAATCATCATGACGGCGATGGCGGCGGAAAAGGTACTGTGTCCGCTGGGAAACGAAAAATTAGTCTCTTCAATCATGCGCGGCCAAAACAGCGGCCGCGGCCGCTCGAACCAATCTTTAATCAGCAGCATATTCAGCGTCGGTATCAAGGCGGCGCTCACGCAAAACAACGCGCCGCGACGGTTGCCGACCCGATACAGCCACCACGCCGCGATGCCGATTAAAGGCACGGCGATGGCGGTTTTGCCCAAATAATGCAAAACAGTGGCAATAGGGAAAAAGCCTTCGCCGATGTTATGGTGGACCCACATCATCAAAGGTTTTTCAAATTCAAAACCGCCGTGCGTGTGCAAACGGACGGCAATCAACACCGCCAAAGGCAAAAATACCACACCGGCTATGAGCGCCGTGCGGCGGAAACGGATATGAAAATTGTGCATAAATCAAATAAAAATAGAGATTTGGAAAATTTTTCCTGTTAATGAGCCATGTTTGATAAAAAACATCCGAAAGTGATAGTGCTTTTTATTGATTGTTGATAATTATTGCCTTTTTCTTACTGATAAATTAGGTAAATACACAAAGTAACTATTCTGACAATGCTATTCTACCCGCCCGGCAAAGCGGTTCAATATAGTGGATTAACTTTAAATCAGGACAAGGCGAGGCAACGCCGTACCGGTTTAAAGTTAATCCACTATAAAAGGGTATCCGCGTAAAGCCGCCACTGCCTTACGGTACGCCATGATGCCGAACGGCAGTATCAATAATAAACACAACAGCAAACATTTCGGAGGCTATATGTCAATTTTGTTTTTAAATCTAATCATGATCATCAGTTTGGTATCCATCGTCACACTCGCCGCAGTCTGGATGATGGAGCCTAAATTGTAATACCGATCAAAGGTTGACTGCCGAACGCAGTCGGTTTTCTAAAAAGGTCGTCTGAAAACAAAAGAATAGCACGGTTTAAACCCGCTACTTTTGTTTTCAGACGACCTTTTTTGCATTGGTTCTTTATCATCAACCCGCGATAACGCGCTTTACCGCCTGCACCATATCGGCAACCGCGTTTTCAGCGGTATGCAGGTAAAGGGCGGGTTCGACGAGTTCTAATTCGTTGAGCAGCAACCTGTCGCCGATCAGCGTCCCGTCTATGCGGGCGTATGCCGGTATTTCAGGCAGCATGTCCAATATCTGCCGTGCGGTTTCGACTGCTTTTTCCGGCGGCGCGGCGAGGCTGACGGCGACGCCGTAGGCGGAATTGGCGCGCCATTCGCCTTGGGGTGGCATACGCAGTACGGCATGGCTGAAACGCCCTTCCAAAAACACCAGCGAGGTTTCGCCCGCCGTTTCGATTTCGCGGATATAAGGCTGGACGATGACGCCTTGCGGATAATCCTCCGCCTTCAACGACACTTCTCCCGCCCTGATTTTCGCCACGCCGCGCCCGCTCTGCCCGATAACGGGTTTGACGACCGCTTCCCGCCAGCCCCGATTTTTTAAAATGTCTTCCAATTTTTCTTTTTCAGACGACGTCTGCACGCTCGGAATCACGTCCGCCCCCCATTCTGCCAAATCGCACAAATAACGTTTGTCCATGTTCCAACGCATCAGCCCGACGGGGTTGATAAACCTTTGCCCGTACGCTTCCGCTTCGGTCAGCCACTGCCCAAACGTTTCAGGCTCCGCCGCATAATCCCATGCGCACAAAGGCAGGATGAAGGCGGATTTCGGGCGGTTTTGCCAGGGCGCGAAGGCGGTAGGGATGTTGTCGCGCGTCAGTGCGTCCGCCAGGGGCAGCAGGTTGGACGGCGGCTCGGGGTAGGTGAGGCAGGTGGTAATGGTCAGCATGGCGGGCTTTCGAAAAATGAAATGACAGAATATTGACAAGGGGTGATGTCTTTGCTTGATGTTTCAGACGACCTTTTATAGTGGATTAACTTTAAACCAATACGGCGTTGCCTCGCCTTAGCTCAAAGAG
>CAUSOO010000025.1:0-31075 GCA_963533245.1 uncultured Neisseria sp. | reverse complement strand
GCGAAGGCTTCGAACTCAGAACCGACGGCTGGGGCGCCGTACGGGCGGGTAAAGGTATCTTTATTAGCACCGATAGTAAAAGTCCTGACGATAAAGTATTGGATATGGACGAAGCATTGGAGAAGTTGCGTCGAGCTGTTGAAGAGGTTGAAAACCTTAATAATGCAATACAGGCAGCTAGAGCAGAGTTGGCCGATATAGAGGATCAGAAAAACCAGTTAACAAATGTCTATCAACAACTGCAACAACAAGCTATCGTGTTGAGTGCGCCTGATGGAATTGCTGCAGTTAGTTCGGGTAGTATACAGCTAACAACAGAAAATAATCTTTTACAAGTTAGTCAGAATAATACCGATTTGCAGTCCATGAATAATCTAACTGCTTCTGCAAAAGAAAAAATCAGTTTATATAGTTATAACGGTGGAATGCAAATTTACTCGTCGAGACAAGATATTGATATTCAGGCTCAAGGTGGAGAATTAAAGCAGACTTCTAAAGGGCAGATGACATTGATGAGTACCGATAATAAAATCGTTTTGGCAGGGAAGGAAGAGATTTTATTGACTAGTGGTACAGCTTATATCCGTATCAAGGATGGAACAATTGAAATGGGATCTCCAAATCAGATTTGGCATAGAAGTGGAGGCCTCATAGAAACGGGTGTGAATACGTTGGATTATAGTTACCCCCAATTTTCTGAAGCAGTTTGTAAAGAATGTTTGAAGAAAGCTTTGGAAAGCGGAACTCCACTGGCAGGGAGGGAATAATGCATTATTTACATTCAGCTCCTGATATTGAGGTAATCGAGGAAGCAATTAGTTGGGTTGGGCAGAGAACTCATGAAACCATCATTTTGATAGATGGCTCTATGTTAAATGATGATGAGCGGGCAATTTTCGAATTAGCCGGTTTTTCTCGATTATGGCAACGTGGACACATATTTTCCGACATAGAAGAATTAGGACCACTTTTTATTCGTGCAGAGCACTTATCTTTGGATGATTTTGGATGGTTGAGGGGGATTTTGAAGAATTATGCGGCAGAATTACCCCTTATCAGTTTTATACGGATAAAAAACAACGCTCCCAATAAGTGGCCGGATATTTTAACTTGGATAGCAAATGTACATACAGAAGAAGGATTAGCATTGTTATTAAGGTATTTTGATACCCGAGCACTTTCCATCATATTTAATCCACAGAATAAATTTTTTACTGCTTCACAAGAAGCTGCTATTGCTGGTGTAATCGAGAAATTTGCATGGATAAACCGCTTCGGGAAATTTTGCAGTTATGCCCCTGCCTATAGTAATCAGGCGGCAACCGCATTAATTTTAAATGATCATCAATTGGAAATGCTGTACAGTCAAAGTCTGCCCGATCAGATTTGGGCAGAAATACAGAAAAATAATCCAGGCAACAGCACGGTCTCTGCAGCAATATATAGCAGGATTTTTGAATTGTTGGAAAAAACGGATGTCATACAGGGAAGCTTTACTAATTTGGTTCATTTTATCCAAGAAAATATCAAAGATGTTTGAACACGCCATTTTGAAAAATTTAGCTGTAAGAAATTAAGGAGTAAATAATGAATATGAAAAAGCTGATCACTTTACTATTTACAGGATTGTCAGCACTGCTTACTGCATGCAGCGGCTATTCCGATACCAGTGTGCTACCTGTCAAAATATATAATCATACATCCAAAGCCATTAATTTCAATATGACTGATGCCACTAAAAAAGACTGGAAGGGATGGGAATTGGGTTATGGAGGGGGTGGGTATGGGGTGTCTGCATACGATTCAGCTTCAGGTAGCGGGTGGAGAGTGCCTAAAAAATGGGATCCCAATTACACCATTTTTTTCCAATGGGCGGGTAATGATGAGATCTATACCAAACCGAAACGGGCATTTGTCAAACTGCCGAAATATAAGGATGAAGAAAAGATTTATTTAGCCATACATTTTTTTCCGAATGATAACATCAAGGCTTTTGTAACAAATATGACACCCAATTACTCGGATTATCCTTTTGGTTGGCCGCAAGATGACGACCCAAAACGGAAAAAGAAAATTGGTAAGCGTCATGCAGTTGAGTAATATGTAATAAAGGAATAAAGATATGCCGACCGGAATAGCACAGAAATTTTTCTGCCAAAAGGAAATCCAGCTTGGGTTGTTTTTTGACGGTACAGGAAATAACAAGGATACGGATGAAATAAAAACCAAGGTCCACCTTAAAAGGCTTAATATTGATAATTATGACTCGCAACAGTTACAAAAAATTACCAGTTATTTAAGCAATGTAGCGAAGTTGTTTTTATTATTTAAGGATGAGGTAAACTCCATATATAAAGAATATATTCCTGGCGTAGGTACCCCTTTTTCTGAGAATGACGAAGGCAAACCCAATGAAGGAGAGGGTAGTATTTTGGGCTCGGCATTTGGCTACGGAGGAAATGCGCGGATTTGTTATGCTTTTTGGAAACTTTATTCCATAATAATTGAAAAAGAAGAAATTAAAAATATCATTCCGTGGAATAAGAGTGATCGGGCAGAAAAAGTTGAAAATGATGTTGATACCTTTCCTGAATATCTGAATAAGCACTTAAGGGAAACTATTGAAAAGTCAGGAAAAGAAAGGAAGAAAACCAGCAAGGTCAGCAAAATCATCCTGTATGCGTTCGGCTTTTCGCGCGGTGCGGCAGAGGCTCGCAGTTTTGTCAACCGCCTTTCCCGATTGAGTGGTAGCTCGCCGGAGCAGTTGAAATTTGGCGGTATCGATGTTGAAGTAAAGTTTATGGGTATTTTCGACACTGTGGCCTCGGTAGGCATGGTCGATATCAAGTCATTTCGTGGCAACGGCATTCTACCTCGTTGGTTTGGTAGTTTAGTGGATGGTCATTGGTCTTGGGCTTCTCCTGAAAATCTAGTTGTACCAGATAATATTCGCTGTGTACACTATATTGCCGGTAACGAGGCTCGAGCCTGTTTTCCATTAACCATGACGGAGCATCAAGGTAATCATACTCTCAAACTTTACCCTGGAGCCCATTCGGATGTAGGTGGTGGTTATGGTTTTATGGAGCAGGGTAAATACGATATGTCCGTTATACCAGGTAGAGAAATGTATGATGAAGCTATTAGTGTAGGTACCCCATTTAAAAATCTAATGCCTTACAATATCAATCAGATGAAATTAGATGATGTACATACTCTTTATGGTGAGATATTAGCACATCATGATTTTTTTACAGCGTTTAATGCAATAAAAGATGATATGAGACAAATGCTTAAAGGGGTTGATATTGCTCAGGAAGGAGGAGATGTTTATACTCATGCTAATAATATTGCTCAGTATAACCAAAGTTATTTAGTGTACCGAGGCATTATGTTACGTAAAATTTTCCTTTCAAATAAGGCTCCATCTAAATATCAAACCCAAACTAAAACTTGGTATGGTAGGTCACAGAATGTTCCCCGTTTTGAGTGGCAGGATTTTTATCTTCGCGCAAATGGTGATGCAGAGAGGACGCAAGCTCAAGAGTCGACTAAGAAACCAACTTCCGAAGTGCCTGTAATGTCACCCAGCAAAGCAAAGAAAAAACTTGAGAATGAATTTGATCCAAATAAATTGGAGCAGCATTTGGAGAGGCAACCGCCAAATTATAATTCTGTGATTGGGCTTAAGGTGGTTAATGATTTGTTGGAAGAAGGTTTGAGTGTTTTTAATCGTCGGTGGCTATCTACCTTTGGAGTTAAACATAGCTATCATCCAACTGTAAAAGGTATTTTGGAAAAATATCGGGAGAGGCCTCGTATATATCTTGATGAAAAAAATGATGAATACGAAAAAGATTTATATGGGGAGAAAGCTATAAAGCTGTTTTATAATGACTATGTTCATGACTCTCAAGCTAGTTTTTATATTGGCATGGGATTGTTGGAATATAGTGGTAGGGTTAGGATAGGCAGTAGTTATTGGTCAACCTTTGTTTTTGGTAATGGTCAAGGACTCGCACGCTATCGGGGAATTTACCGTATTGAAGGCAATACAGCTACTTGGATGAAATACGACCCCGAAGGAGATATTTCTCAACATATTGGATTGAATGGTAAAGCGAATTGACCCATATCTGAAAGAGTTGCCGGAAATGGAGATATCCGTTTTCGGCATCTTTTGTTATTTAATTTTTAAAAATTTATTAAAATATGAAACGAACCCGTTGGCCAATCCCTGAAATTCCAGAATTCAAAGCACCAAAACCAATAAATTGGCAGAAATGGTTACTTATTCTTATAGTTATTTCTATTGTTGGTGTATTGGTTGCTATAAGTATGACCTACTCTGGTATCCCATTGATTACTGGATTAGGTATTGCTGCACTTCCTCCTTTGTTCGTGTGCTTAGTATTTTTCTATTTGCAGTTCAGTTATAAATATAATAAACAGCAGCAACATGAAGCATGGGAAGTGGAAAAAGAAAATATTCACCGGAAATGGCAGCAGTGGGCGCAGATGTATTGGCATGTTAATGATTACACTCTTATTTTGCCAGATAATATAGATATTACTAAAATTCCTTTAATAGAGGCTGTTAGTAGTGGAAAAATCCGTCATAATTTTCAGCAAGTAATTACTCCTTTTTCATTTTTTGATACGGGAAAGGATTTATTTACCAAACGTTATGATAAGAAAGAAATTATTTTGGAAAAAATTCTTTTCCATCATTTGCCTGATTTAGAAAAAATACAGGATTTAGAGGGTGAAAATCTAAAAATTATTATTGTGGAGGACAAATTTCATAGTGAGAAAGATCTGATAAATCGTCGTTTAGGGGAAAATAGCGTTGATTTAGTAATCCGTTTATTAAAGGAACAAAATTGTCAAAAAATGCCTGATATCCTACTAAAAAATGCTGCAGATTTTCAACCTGACGAAATTCAGGATTGGTTGGAAAAAGAAAAAATTAAACATGCTTTGATTATTGCTTTATCTGTAAATAGTACTAATGCTAATGAAGCAGCATGTTCCTTGTTACTTGGAAAAACATTAATTCGAGAAGAATTAATTAAAATTCGTATGCTTCGATCCAATAGTACGATTAAGGGAAACTTAAATGAAATGCTTGAACAAATAATCCAATATCAATTGAATAAACAGTCAACTTTTGGATTATGGTTAAGTAATATGGATTCCAATAGTCAGGCTGAGTTGATACAGGTACTATATAAACATAATATTGATTTGATTTCGTTAGATTCTGCTCATCCAATGAATAATTTAGATAGGTTGTGTGGTAACTTGATACCGATTCAAGGGTGGATTAATTTAGTTAGTGCGGCAAAATTTGTTGGAGCAGGAAAGGGGGAGCAATTAGCTATTACACAAATAGATGGGCGTTACGGGATACATTTTTTTCATTCTGTTTTAGATATATGAGTCTTTATTTTTGGGAAGTCTTTACTATCTTGTTTTTTGATTTTATTTTTTAAATATTATTTTGGGGCGCTTAGGAAGCAAAATCACTCAATAGTGATTTTGCTTCCTAAGCGCCTAATAAAAGGCCGAGTGCAAAAAAGCCCTTCCCCCGACAGCCGAAACCTAAAAACAGGTTTTCGGCTGTTCCCATCCCCAATCCCTCCTGATTCTATCCAAATCCCCCCTTAATCCTCCCAGGAGACCTTTGCAAAATCCCCTAAATTCCCATCAAGACATTTAGGGGATTTTCCATGAGCACCTTCTTCCAGCAAACCGCACAAGCCATGATTGCCAAACACATCGACCGCTTCCCATTATTGAAGTTGGATCAGGTGATTGATTGGCAGCCTATCGAACAATACCTGAACCGTCAAAGAACCCGTTACCTTCGAGACCACCGCGGCCGTCCCGCCTATCCCCTGTTGTCCATGTTCAAAGCCGTCCTGCTCGGACAATGGCACAGCCTCTCCGATCCCGAACTCGAACACAGCCTCATCACCCGCATCGATTTCAACCTGTTTTGCCGTTTTGACGAACTGAGCATCCCCGATTACAGCACCTTATGCCGCTACCGCAACTGGCTGGCGCAAGACGACACCCTGTCCGAATTGCTCAAACTGATTAACTGCCAACTGGCCGAAAAAAACCTAAAAGTAGAGAAAGCATCCGCCGCCGTCGTTGACGCCACCATTATTCAGACCGCCGGCAGCAAACAGCGTCAGGCCATAGAAGTCGATGAAGAAGGACAAGTCAGCGGCCAAACCACACCGAGCAAAGACAAAGATGCCCGCTGGACAAAGAAAAACGG
The DNA here is from genome assembly GCA_963533245.1 of uncultured Neisseria sp. Classification (GTDB taxonomy): domain Bacteria; phylum Pseudomonadota; class Gammaproteobacteria; order Burkholderiales; family Neisseriaceae; genus Neisseria. The sequence continues at coordinate 24,786 of CAUSOO010000025.1, read as the reverse complement.
CCTCTACAAACTCGGTTACAAACAACATACCCGTACCGATGAGGAAGGCTATATCGAGAAACTGCACATCACCCCCGCCAATACCCATGAGTGCAACCATCTGTCCCCTTTGTTGGAAGGCATTGCCGAAGGTACGACCGTCTATGCCGACAAAGGCTACGACAGTAAGGAAAACCGGCAACATCTGAAAGAGCATCAGTTGTTAGACGGCATTATGCGCAAAGCCCACCGCAACCGTCCGCTGACGGAAGCGCAAACCAAACGCAACCGATATTTGTCGAAGACCCGTTATGTGGTCGAACAAAGCTTCGGTACGCTGCACCGTAAATTCCGCTACGCCCGGGCAGCCTATTTTGGTCTGCTCAAAGTGAGTGCGCAAAGCCATCTGAAGGCGATGTGTTTAAACCTGTTGAAAGCGGCTAACAGGCTAAGTGTGCCTGTTGCCGCCTAAAGGGCGGCCCGGATGCCTGATTATCGGGTATCCGGGGAGGATTAAGGGGGCGTTTGGGTAGAATTAAGGAGTGATTGGGGGAGGAAACAGCCGAAAAACTGTGTTGGGGTTTCGGTTGTCGGGAGGAGGGCTTTTTTGCAAAGGTCTCGGAACATATTTTTCATGGGGAAATTAATCGTAAAGGGCAGGCAACGGGATTTCATCATGAAGGATCAATTGGGCATAATACTAGAGCAAGAATTACGAATATTACTCAGAAACAGAATCTACATGGGGTATATGTAGGAAATGTTGAAATTTTTGATTTCACAAAAGGAAAATGGATTAAAAAAACGGTAGATTCATCGTTTTATCCTAAAACATGGTCTCGAAGTCGAGTAATTTCTGAGATTAAAAGTGCATATCATAATGGTTGTATTACTGGAAATAAATTTTCTGGAGTATCAACTAGCGGTGTTATAATCTCAGGATATGTTAATCAAAAAGGATGTAATATTAATACAGCATATCCGATTTATTAAGGATTTTTATGTATTTTTATATAGATAGTTATAACATCTGCAGAGTCAAACGTAACAATTTAAAATTTTCTGATGAAATAATTGCAGATTTTCTGGAAGAAGATGTCATGGGAGTAGAAAATACTGTTGATTTAATAATAGACAATATTAGTCAAGTTCAAAACGGTAAGATAGAAATTTGGGAAGGTACGGGTAATGCCCACACAATTTCCATAACAAAAGATAAGATAAATATTTTTAACGAATTTACTGAAATGGAAGTAACTATTTATGACTTTGAATACTTTTTGTCCCTTTTATATCAATGGAAAAAATTGATTGAAAGTAGGAAAGAAGTATCTATCTAATTGCCTAATATAGTTAGTTCTATCGCTGACAACGGTAATAAACTGCTTCCAAGGTCAGTATTACGACGAAGAAAGCAGGCTACACTACAACCGTTTCCGCTATTACGACCCTGAAATCGGGCGGTTTGTAAGTCAAGATCCGATTGGTTTGAAAGGCGGGGGAAATTTGTTGCCTATGTTGTCAATCCAACTTTATGGATTGATCCATTGGGATTGGATCATAGAAGTGTTTTCTGGAAAGCTGAGACTTTTGCAAAATAGACAATACAAAATATGGAAATAACATTATTCATGGTAAAATTGCTTAGAAAAATTTTTAGATAACCTTCCATCTTTTATAGTTATTCACGCTGCCAGTATTCAGATGATGTTTTTTTAAAAGGAATTTTATGAAAAAATTATTGATTGTTTTATTTGTTGCAGGCGCATTGAGTGCCTGCTCGGCAATTAAGGATAATTCAGAGGTAAGTTTTGCATCTCATCACCACCAATCTAGCGTATACAAAACAGGCAAAACTGCGCTTCCTATTCCTGCCAGTGCGCAAGATTGGGAAAAATATTCCGTCGCTAAAACATCCAAATTAATTGATGTTCCGTTACAAGAGAAGAAAGTCTATTACTTTACGCCCAAATCCAAACTGGCAAAACGTCCTGCTAAAGGAGGTTTTTATCGCGAGATTTTGGGTAAGACCGCTGATGGAAACTTAGTGATTCAGGATTTTTATCAGGATAGTGGAACTAAACAAATTGACCCGGCTGTGATCTTGGTTAAAAATGAGAAAAACTTTAATTCTTCAGAAGCTGTAGACGGTGTCGTAACTTCATACTCAGAAGATGGGAAACTATACAATTTCAAGCAAAAAAATGTTGCGCGCAATGAAGTTGTCTATGGCAATTATGTGGATGGCAAACTGGTCATGACGAGTGAAACCGATCTTGAAGAGAAAAATGCACTCACTACGTTTTTTTATCCTAATGGTAAGAAAATGATTCAAGTTCATGGATCTATTTTTAGTGGAGAGGAAGAATATTTTGATGATGACGGGAAATTGTTATTTAGCCAATTAACCAACGAGTTTCCCAAAGAAATAATGGAGTCGGAAGAGAAATATAATAAACTGATCGAGAAACTAAGTGCGTTAGATCTTAAAAAAGTTGAAATTCTTGAGAAATTAGGTGTTTTACCTTAATAAGGTGTTGAAAGGTCGTCTGAAATTTATACATTTCAGACGACCTTTTCAGTTAAAAATAGTAAACCGCCTCGAAACGCGGTAAAATACGCTCCGTTTCCAACACGACGCCTGAATCAGCAGGCTTTTATTATGGACCTTCCCAGTTCGTTTTTACTGAACTTCCCTTCCGGTTTATCCCAAAATACACGATAACCATCCCGCCGAAATGCCCTCCCGCATCCGGCGGGCGGAGCATTTATGAGCATCGAACAAACCCCTCCGAACCTTGAAAACGACGGTATCGAAAGCGACGTAGAGCGCGTTTCCGCCGATTTCGACCGTATCCACGCGCTGTGCGAAATCCTCTCGCCCGCCTTCCCGCAAATTGAGGAAGGCGTGCCGATTGAGGACGAGGCGTTGCGCGAAAAATTTACCGAGCTGACCGTTCTTTTGAACGAGCTGCACCCTGCCGACGTGGCGGCGGTGTTGGAATCGTTGCCGCCGCGCGAGCGTAATATCGTTTGGCTGTTGGTCACGCCTGAAGACGACGGCGAAGTGTTGCTGGAAGTCTCCGACGCGGTGCGCGAAACGCTGATCGAGTCGATGGACAAAGACGAGCTGTTGGCGGCGGTCGATGACTTGGACGCGGACGAGCTGGCGGAGCTGGCGGACGATTTGCCGCACCAAGTGGTTTATGAAGCCTTGCAGACGCGCGACGAGGAAGAGCGCGCCCAAGTCAAGGCGGCGATGTCGTATGAAGACAACCAAGTCGGCGCGATTATGGACTTCGAGTTGGTCAGCATCCGCGCCGACGTTGCCTGCGAAGTGGTGCTGCGTTATCTGCGCCGCTTCGAGAGCCTGCCCGACCATACCGACAAGATTTTCGTGGTCGATGAAAACGACATTCTGCAAGGCGTGCTGCCCATCCGCAAACTTTTGGTCGCCGATCCTGAAGACTTGGTAGCGGACGTGATGGCGACCGAAGTCGTGCGCTTCCGGCCCGAAGACGACGTGGAAGAGGCGGCGCAGGCGTTCGAACGTTATGACTTGGTCACCGCGCCCGTGGTCGATGAAAACAAAAAGCTCATCGGCAGGATTACCATCGACGAGATGGTGGACGTTATCCGCGAAGAATCGGAAGCGGATATGTTGAACATGGCGGGTTTGCAGGAGGAGGAAGATTTGTTTGCGCCTGTCTGGGATTCGGTGAAAAACCGCTGGATGTGGCTTGCCGTCAACCTCTGCACCGCCTTCATCGCCAGCCGCGTTATCGGCGCGTTTGAAGGCAGTATCGAAAAAATCGTCGCACTCGCCGCGCTGATGCCCATCGTCGCCGGCATCGGCGGCAACTCCGGCAACCAAACCATCACCATGATTGTCCGCGCGATGGCGATGGGGCAGTTGACGGGAATGCAGGCAGGACGTTTGTTGAAAAAAGAAGTCGGTGTCGCCTTGGTCAACGGCATCATTTGGGGAACGGTCATGGGCGTGGTGTCATGGCTGCTGTACGGCAGCATCGGCATCGGCTTGGTGATGGTCGCCGCGATGACACTGAACCTCTTGCTCGCCGCATCGGTCGGCGTACTCATCCCCGTCATCATGGATAAATTCGGACGCGACCCTGCCTTGGGCAGCTCGGTACTGATTACGGCGGTAACGGATTCCGGCGGTTTTCTGATTTTCTTGGGGCTGGCAACGATGTTTTTGTTGTGAGGTCGTCTGAAAAGAGGATGGGAAAGATAAAAGGTCGTCTGAAACCATGTGATTACGGGTTTCAGACGACCTTTTTAACTTTTATGGTGGAGTAACGTGAGTCTAAGAGAAGCAAAGAACTTTCTCACTGAGTATCACAAAAAACTTCCTTGACGGATAAATCCACCGCGACGGCGGGTAGGGCGCGTGATACTGCTGCGGATTGTAGCGTGGGCTTTGCCCACGGAATCATCTGTTTGGTTTTCGAGTCGGGCGATAACATGGCGTTTTTTCGTGGGCAGCGCCCACGCTACAGCTGGGTGAGGTCGTCTGAAACATGTATTTATAGGTTTCAGACGACCTTTTTGTGTTTTATGGTGGATGAACGTGAGTCCGAGATAAGCAAACAATTTCCCTTTAAATACAAAAAATTTTCTTGATAAGTAAATTCAACGGGCGACGGGTAGGGCGCGGCAATACCTGCCGCGGATCGTAGCGTGGGCTTTGCCCACGGGATTGATAGCTTGGTTTCCGAGTCGGGAGATATATGGCGTTTTTTTTCGTGGGCGGAGCCCACGCTACGGCTGGGGCGAGGTCGTCTGAAATCATAGGGTTACGATTTTCAGACGACCTTTATATTTAAAATTACATATGACTACATTTTTAAATATTATAGTTTTAAATTTTAAATCATGATGTTATTTTAGTTCTGGTCGTCTGAAAAGGGAGTAAGTGGAAAATCGGGTAGTTCGGGCGGTGTGGATACCTATTTTCTTGTTTGAATAAAAATTCCTGATAAATGAATTAATTATATTTGTTTTTGAGATGGATTGTTTAAAAACGTTCTGATTGGTTGATAGCGATGTAGGCTTTTTCAGATAAGGATTTGGGGTGTTTTTAGGCGGGATTTTGGGTTTTGTTTCTGAAGTATTGTTCATTAATGATTGAATTTTTTAAAAATATTTTAGAAAAAGTGTTTGACAGCCTGAAAATTATTTTTTAAATTTGTCCATACTTATAAAAACTACATAGCACTACAAAGGAACCCTATCATGAATCTGTACCAAACTTCTCCGTCTTGTTATAGATCGTCTTCTATCTCTGCCGCATCCGTCGTCGTCTGCTTTTGGGCAGTCGCGGTGGTCTGACGGCTCTTCGCCCGAATCGGGGTTTCCGCATTTCTGCGGACGGTTTGGGTTTTGAAAATTCTGTCTTTCCAACTGTATTTCCTTTCCGAATTTAAATATTATTAAAAATTTCTTATACCTCCGCCTTAGCCGAATTGTTTGTATTAAATTTTTTAACTGATTGTTTTTATTCATTTTGATTTTTCAGGCAACCTGATGGATTTGGGTTTTGAAAGGTCGTCTGAAAACGGTTTTACAAGCATTGTTTCTTTTTGAACGGTTCGTTTCAGGTTTTGCGGAAACCGGGCCGCTGAGTCGATACTGAAAAAAATCTAATCTACAAAGGAGAAATACCATGAGCCAACTTTCTGCCGGCACCCGTTTCCGCCAAGCTGTGAAGGAGTCGAATCCCCTTGCCGTGGTCGGCTGTGTGAACGCTTATTTTGCGCGGCTGGCGACGCAGAGCGGGTTTAAGGCGGTGTATCTGTCGGGCGGCGGCGTGGCGGCCTGTTCGTGCGGGATTCCGGATTTGGGCATCACCACGATGGAAGATGTGCTGATTGATGCGCGGCGGATTACGGACAATGTGGATACGCCTTTGCTGGTGGACATCGATGTCGGCTGGGGCGGGGCGTTCAATATCGCGCGCACGATTCGCAACTTCGAACGTGCGGGCGTGGCGGCGGTGCATATCGAAGACCAGGTGGCGCAGAAGCGTTGCGGCCATCGTCCGAACAAAGCCATTGTTTCTAAAGATGAAATGGTTGACCGCATTAAAGCCGCCGTGGATGCGCGCGTGGATGAGAATTTTGTGATTATGGCGCGGACGGACGCGCTGGCGGTGGAAGGTTTGGATGCCGCCATCGAGCGGGCGCAGGCTTGCGTGGAAGCGGGCGCGGACATGATTTTCCCCGAAGCGATGACGGATTTGGCGATGTACCGGCAATTTGCGGATGCGGTGAAAGTGCCCGTGTTGGCGAACATTACCGAATTCGGCGCGACGCCGCTTTATACGCAGCGCGAGCTGGCGGACAACGGCGTGTCGCTGGTGCTGTATCCGCTCTCGTCGTTCCGCGCCGCGAGCAAGGCCGCGCTGAATGTTTATGAGGCGATTATGCGCGACGGCACGCAGGCGGCGGTTGTCGATACCATGCAGACCCGCGCCGAGCTTTACGAGCATTTGAATTATCACGACTTCGAGCAGAAGCTGGATAAATTGTTTCAGAAGTAAAAAACCGTTTTCAGACGACCCTCAACCTTGAATAGGTCGTCTGAAAACCCAAAACCCATAAAAACACAAAGGAGAAATACCATGACTGCAACCACCGAAACCCCGACCTTCAAACCGAAAAAATCCGTTGCCCTCTCCGGCGTGGCGGCGGGCAATACCGCGCTGTGTACGGTCGGCCGCACGGGCAACGATTTGAGCTACCGCGGTTACGACATTCTCGATCTGGCGCAGAAATGCGAGTTCGAAGAAGTCGCCTACCTGCTGATTCACGGTCATCTGCCCAACAAATTCGAACTCGCCGCCTACAAAGCTAAACTCAAATCCATGCGCGGCCTGCCTATCCGCGTGATTAAAGTGTTGGAAAGCCTGCCTGCGCACACGCATCCGATGGACGTCATGCGTACCGGCGTGTCCATGCTCGGCTGTGTTCATCCCGAACGCGAAAGCCACCCCGAAAGCGAAGCGCGCGACATTGCGGACAAACTCATCGCCAGCCTCGGCAGCATCCTGCTCTACTGGTATCAATATTCGCACAACGGCAAACGCATCGACGTCGAAAGCAAGGAAGACACCATCGGCGGTCACTTCCTGCACCTGTTGCACGGCAAACGCCCGACCGAATCGCAGGTGAAAGCCATGCACGTTTCGCTGATTCTGTATGCCGAACACGAGTTCAACGCCTCCACCTTCACCGCCCGCGTGATTGCCGGTACGGGCTCGGACATGTATTCCTGCATCACCGGCGCCATCGGCGCGCTCAAAGGTCCGAAACACGGCGGCGCGAACGAAGTCGCCTACGACATCCAAAAACGCTACCGCAACGCCGACGAAGCCGAAGCCGACATCCGCGAACGCATCGCCCGCAAGGAAATCGTTATCGGGTTCGGCCATCCGGTTTACACCATTTCCGACCCGCGCAACGTCGTGATTAAAGAAGTGGCGCGCGGTTTGAGCCGGGAAGCGGGCGACATGCGCCTCTTCGACATCGCCGAACGCTTGGAGAGCGTGATGTGGGAAGAGAAAAAAATGTTCCCGAACTTAGACTGGTTCTCCGCCGTGTCCTACCAAAAACTCGGCGTCCCGACCGCCATGTTCACGCCGCTGTTTGTGATTTCGCGCTCCACCGGCTGGGCGGCACACGTCCTCGAACAGCGCAAAGACGGCAAAATCATCCGTCCGAGCGCGAACTATACCGGCCCTGAAGACTTGGCATTTGTGGAGATTGAGGAACGCTGAGACGGACAACAACCGCAGGAGGCGCCAATCGGATTTCAGACGACGTGTAGCGCGGGCTTTGCCTGCGGAAAACCGAATCCCGCCTACGGTTCCGCTTTTCAGACGGCCTGTTGGAATATGCGAGAGAGAGAAGGTCGTCTGAAAAACCAGCCGCAACGTCTGCCGTCATTCCCGCCCCCGCCTAAGCGAGGACAGGCCGCGGCGGGAATGGCGGAGGCAGCGCGGCAACTTTTTTCACGGTTCCGCCAAAACTGCGAGCCGAACGGATTTCAGACGACGTGCAATATCGTTGTTACCCATTAAAACCGAATATTAAAGTTTCAGACGACCCCTTCAAAAACGTCGTCTGAAACCTCAAACCACAAGAAAAATAGATCCACAGGAGAACAGAACATGGCTGCCAACCAACGTTACCGCAAACCGCTGCCCGGTACGGATTTGGAATACTACGACGCGCGTGCGGCGTGTGAGGACATTCAAGCCGGCTCTTACGACAAGCTGCCTTACACGAGCCGTATTTTGGCGGAGAACTTGGTCAACCGCGCGGACAAAGTCGATTTGCCGACGCTGCAAAGCTGGCTGGGTCAGCTGATAGAAGGCAAGCAGGAAATCGATTTTCCGTGGTATCCCGCGCGGGTGGTGTGCCACGATATTCTGGGGCAGACTGCGCTGGTGGATTTGGCGGGTTTGCGCGATGCGATTGCAGAGAAGGGCGGCGATCCTGCCAAAGTGAATCCGGTGGTGCAGACACAGCTTATCGTCGACCACTCGCTGGCGGTGGAATGCGGCGGCTACGACCCCGATGCGTTCCGTAAAAACCGTGAAATCGAAGACCGCCGCAACGAAGACCGTTTCCACTTTATCAACTGGACGAAAACCGCTTTTGAAAATGTGGATGTGATTCCGGCGGGCAACGGCATCATGCACCAAATCAATCTGGAAAAAATGTCGCCCGTCGTCCAAGTCAAAAACGGCGTGGCGTTTCCCGACACCTGCGTCGGCACCGACTCGCACACGCCGCATGTTGACGCGCTGGGCGTGATTTCCGTGGGCGTGGGCGGTTTGGAAGCGGAAACGGTGATGCTGGGACGCGCGTCCATGATGCGCCTGCCCGATATTGTCGGCGTGGAGCTGACGGGCAAACGGCAGGCGGGGATTACGGCGACGGATATTGTGTTGGCGCTGACCGAATTTCTGCGCAAAGAGCGCGTGGTCGGGGCGTTTGTCGAATTTTTCGGCGAGGGCGCGAGAAGCCTGTCTATCGGCGACCGCGCGACCATTTCCAACATGACGCCGGAGTTCGGCGCGACTGCCGCCATGTTCGCCATCGACGCGCAAACCATTGATTATTTGAAACTGACCGGACGCGACGACGCGCAGGTGAAATTGGTGGAAACCTACGCCAAAACCGCCGGACTGTGGGCGGACGACCTGAAAACCGCCGTTTATCCGCGCGTGTTGAAGTTTGATTTGAGCAGCGTAACGCGCAATATGGCAGGCCCGAGCAACCCGCACGCGCGTTTTGCCACCGTCGATTTGGCGGCGAAAGGGCTGGCGAAGCCTTACGAAGAGCCTTCAGACGGCCTCATGCCCGACGGCGCGGTCATCATCGCCGCGATTACCAGTTGCACCAACACCTCCAACCCGCGCAACGTCGTCGCCGCCGCACTCTTGGCGCGCAATGCCAACCGCTTCGGGCTGAAACGCAAACCGTGGGTCAAAACCTCGTTCGCCCCCGGCTCGAAAGTGGCGGAAATCTATTTGAAAGAAGCGGGTCTGTTGTCCGAAATGGAAAAACTCGGCTTCGGCATCGTCGCCTTCGCCTGCACCACCTGCAACGGCATGAGCGGCGCGCTCGACCCGAAAATCCAGCAGGAAATCATAGACCGCGATTTATACGCCACCGCCGTACTGTCGGGCAACCGCAACTTCGACGGCCGAATCCACCCGTATGCGAAACAGGCTTTCCTCGCTTCGCCCCCGCTGGTGGTGGCATACGCCGTCGCGGGCAGCATCCGTTTCGATATTGAAAACGACGTACTCGGCGTTTCAGACGACGGCAGGGAAATCCGCCTGAAAGACATCTGGCCGACCGACGAAGAAATCGATGCCGTCGTTGCCGAATATGTGAAACCGCAGCAGTTCCGCGATGTGTATGTGCCGATGTTCGACACCGGCAAAGCGCAAAAGGCCCCGAGTCCGCTGTACGACTGGCGTCCGATGTCCACCTACATCCGCCGTCCGCCCTATTGGGAAGGCGCGCTGGCAGGCGAACGCAGCCTGACGGGAATGCGCCCCTTGGCGATTCTGCCCGACAACATCACCACCGACCACATTTCGCCTTCCAACGCGATTCTGGCGGCGAGTGCGGCGGGCGAATATCTGGCGAAAATGGGTTTGCCCGAAGAAGACTTCAATTCCTACGCCACCCACCGCGGCGACCACCTCACCGCCCAACGCGCCACATTCGCCAATCCCAAATTGTTTAACGAAATGGTGAAAAACGAAGACGGCAGCGTGCGCCAAGGCTCGCTCGCCCGCGTCGAACCCGAAGGCGAAACTATGCGCATGTGGGAAGCCATCGAAACCTATATGAACCGCAAACAGCCGCTCATCATCATCGCCGGCGCGGACTACGGACAAGGTTCCAGCCGCGACTGGGCGGCGAAAGGCGTGCGGCTGGCGGGCGTGGAAGCCATCGCCGCCGAAGGCTTCGAGCGCATCCACCGCACCAACCTTATCGGCATGGGCGTCTTGCCGCTGCAATTCAAACCCGGCACCAACCGCCACACCCTGCAACTGGACGGCACGGAAACCTACGATGTGGTCGGCGAACGCAAACCGCGCGGCGACCTGACCTTAGTCATCCATCGCAAAAACGGCGAGACCGTCGAAGTCCCCGTTACCTGCCGCCTCGACACCGCAGAGGAAGTGCTGGTGTACGAAGCCGGCGGCGTGCTGCAACGGTTTGCACAGGATTTTTTGGAAGGGAACGCGGCTTAGAGGTCGTCTGAAAAGCAGACGTAGCGTGGGTCGGGTTCAACATTTTGCTCATTCACGTAATTCCCGATATGGCAGGCATCTACTGTAAATCGTCATTCCCGCGCAGGCGGGAATCCAGAACGTGGAATTGAGGAAACCTTTTTATCCGATGAGTTTCTGTGCGGATAAGTCTGGATTCCCGCCTGCGCGGGAATGACGGAGTTTAATAATCTGCCGTATCACAATACAGCAGCCGTAGATTGGGGCGAACTTCGACATTTTGCGGAATCAAACGGCTTTGTCGGAGTGGTAGCCTAATGTACTTCTGGAAAGTTGGTGTAGCGTGGGCTTTGCCCGCGAAATAAAGGCTGAATTGATACGGTAAAAATCGTGGGCAGAGCCCACGCTACATAAGGAGAACCCAAAAAATGCCGCAAATCAAAATCCCCGCCGTTTACTACCGCGGCGGCACATCAAAAGGCGTGTTTTTCAAACGTTCCGACCTGCCCGAGGCGGCGCGGGAAGCGGGCAGCGCGCGCGACAAAATCCTGTTGCGCGTACTCGGCAGCCCCGACCCCTACGGCAAGCAGATAGACGGTTTGGGCAACGCCAGTTCGTCGACCAGCAAGGCGGTGATTTTGGACAAGTCCGAACGCGCCGGTCACGACGTCGATTACCTTTTCGGACAAGTTTCCATCGACAAGCCTTTCGTCGATTGGAGCGGCAACTGCGGCAACCTCACCGCCGCCGTGGGTGCGTTCGCCATCGAGCAGGGCTTGGTCGATAAAGCCAAAATCCCTTCAGACGGCATCTGCACGGTGAAAATCTGGCAGAAAAACATCGGCAAAACCATCATCGCCCATGTTCCGATGCAAAACGGCGAAGTCTTGGAAACGGGGGATTTCGAGCTGGACGGCGTTACCTTTCCCGCTGCCGAAGTGCAAATCGAATTCCTCGACCCCGCCGACGGCGAAGGTAGTATGTTTCCGACCGGCAATCTGGTGGACGAGCTGGACGTTCCGGACATAGGTCGTCTGAAAGCCACGCTCATCAACGCGGGCATTCCGACCGTTTTCCTGAACGCCGCCGACTTGGGCTACACGGGCAAAGAGTTGCAGGACGACATCAACAACGATGCCGCCGCGCTGGAAAAATTCGAGAAAATCCGCGCTTACGGTGCGCTGAAAATGGGCTTGATTAACGACGTGTCCGAAGCCGCCGCCCGCGCGCACACGCCGAAAGTCGCCTTCGTCGCGCCCGCCGCCGATTACACCGCCTCCAGCGGCAAAACCGTGAACGCCACCGACATCGATTTGCTGGTACGCGCCCTGAGCATGGGCAAACTGCACCATGCCATGATGGGCACCGCCTCGGTCGCCATCGCCGCCGCTGCTGCCGTCCCCGGCACGCTGGTCAACCTCGCCGCAGGCGGCGGAACGCGCAACGAAGTGCGCTTCGGCCATCCTTCCGGCACATTGCGCGTCGGCGCGGCGGCAGAGTGTTCGGACGGCATCTGGGCGGCGAAAAAAGCCGTCATGAGCCGCAGCGCGCGCGTGATTATGGAAGGGCGGGTCAGGGTGCCTGAGGATTGTTTTTAAATCGACGTAGCGTGGGTTTACCCGCAAAACCCAAAGAGGTCGTCTGAAACACACCCCGCCCAACGCCCATCCTTTTTCAGACGACCCCACACCAAAAAAACAACCACAAAATACAAGGAGAAACATCATGTCCGAACAACTCATCCTCGTCCTGAACTGCGGCAGCTCCTCGCTCAAAGGCGCCGTTATCGACCGCAAAAGCGGCAGCGTCGTCCTAAGCTGCCTCGGCGAACGCCTGACCACGCCCGAAGCCGTCATCACCTTCAACAAAGACGGCAACAAACGCCAAGTTCCCCTGACCGGCCGCAACTGCCACGCCGGCGCGGTGGGTATGCTGTTGAACGAACTGGAAAAACACGGCCTGCACGACCGCATCAAAGCCATCGGACACCGCATCGCCCACGGCGGCGAAAAATATCACGAGTCCGTCCTCATCGACCAAGACGTACTCGACGAACTGAAAGCCTGCATCCCGCTCGCCCCGCTGCACAACCCCGCCAACATCAGCGGCATTCTCGCCGCGCAGGAACACTTCCCCGGCCTGCCCAACGTCGGCGTGATGGACACCTCGTTCCACCAAACCATGCCCGAACGCGCCTACACCTACGCCGTGCCGCGTGAATTGCGCAAAAAATACGCCTTCCGCCGCTACGGCTTCCACGGCACCAGTATGCGCTACGTCGCCCCCGAAGCCGCGCGGATTCTGGGCAAACCGCTGGAAGACCTGCGCATGATCGTCGCCCACCTCGGCAACGGCGCGTCCATCACCGCCATCCGAAACGGCAAATCCGTCGATACCAGCATGGGCTTTACCCCCATCGAAGGCCTCGTCATGGGCACCCGCTGCGGCGACATCGACCCCGGAGTGTACAGTTACCTGACCGCCCATGCCGGCATGAACATCGAACAAGTCGATGAAATGCTGAATAAAAAATCAGGATTGCTCGGCATCTCCGAACTCTCCAACGACTGCCGCACCCTCGAAATCGCCGCCGACGAAGGCCACGAAGGCGCACGCCTCGCCCTCGAAGTCATGACCTACCGCCTCGCCAAATACATCGCCTCCATGTCGGTCGCCTGCGGCGGCATAGACGCCCTCGTCTTCACCGGCGGCATCGGCGAAAACTCCCGCAACATCCGCGCCAAAACCGTTGCCTACCTCGACTATTTGGGACTGCACATCGACACCAAAGCCAACATGGAAAAACGCTACGGTAACTCAGGCATCATCAGCCCGACAGGTTCCATGCCCGCCGTTTTGGTCGTGCCGACCAACGAAGAGTTAATGATCGCCCTCGATACCGCCGCACTGGCAGGCTTTTTGCAAGAAGCAGGTTAGGGGTTGAGGCAGAGCGTTTTTGAAAGAGAAAAGAGGTCGTCTGAAAGATGGGTTTCAGACGACCTCTTTGCCGTATCAGCAATCCTGTTCCTTCCCCGTCCGGCGGGGGAAGGCTAGGATGGGGGTGGCTTTTTTGTTTGGGAAAAATCAAATTCGTGTGGTCCATAGAGCCACCCTCTCCCCAGTCCTCTCCTGCTAGACGAGAGAGGGGGCAGGTTGCAGCAGATGGGGAAAAGCATGGGAGGAGATAGCGGCAGGTGGGGTGTTTGCTGTTATTAAAACTTATTGAATGAGGTCGTCTGAAATCTAAAATCCTTATTTTCAGACGACCTCTTTGCCGTATCAGCAATCCTGTCCCTTCCCCCGTCCGGCGGGGGAAGGTTAGGATGGGGGTGGTTTTGTGTTTCTGAGGAGAAAATAAATTCGTGCAACTCATAGATCCACCCTCTCCCCAGCCCTCTCCCGCCAGACGGGAGAGGGGGCAGGTTGCGGTAGATGTGGAAAAGTATGGGAGGAGATAGTGGCAGGTGGGGTGTTTGCTGTTATTAAAACTTATTGAATGAGGTCGTCTGAAATCTAAAATCCTTATTTTCAGACGACCTCTTTGATTTATCAGCAATTCTGTTCCTTCTCCCGTCCGGCGGGGGAAGGCTAGGATGGGGGTGGCTTTTTTGTTTGGGAAAAATCAAATTCGTGTGGTCCATAGAGCCACCCTCTCCCCAGCCCTCTCCCGCCGGACGGGAGAGGGGGCAGGTTGCGGTAGATGTGGAAAAGTATAGAAGGGGATAGCGGTGGGTGTGAGATGTTTGCTGTTATTTGAACTCATTAAACGAGGTCGTCTGAAATTCATAAATCCTTATTTTCAGACGACCTTTCTATTTTCCTATCCATCCTAATAAAACGCTTCAAAACTGTTTCTTTACGCCCAGCATGATTTCGTTTTGGCGGTAGCGGTAGAACACGGAATTGCTTTTGACGGTGGTGTGTTTGAAGCGCAGTTCGGGGTAGAAGCCGCCGATGTGCCATTGTCTGAAGCCTGCGGCGGCGAGCCAGACGGTTTGGCGGTCGCTGCGTCTTTGTCCGTCTGTGGCGATGCCTGCGCGGTCGTAGAGGTTGCGCCGTTTCATGACGAGGGCGTTGAGGTAGGTGCCGTTGTCAAACAGGGTGTATAAGCCTGTGCGGAGGGTGTATTCGCGGTGGTCGGATGTGCCGCCGTTGTATGTGCGGCGGGTGTAGTCGGAGCCTGCGAACACGCCGGTTTTCGGGGTTAGGGCGTATTCTGCGCCTAAGCCTGTGCGGTATTCGGTGTAGTCGGCGGCGTAGGTTTTCGCGGTGCCGCTGTGGCGGTAGCGTTTGCCCGACCAGTCGGCGTTGACCTGCCATTTGGGGTTGATGGTATGCGTCCACGAGGTTTCGGCGCCGTAGGCGTTGTAGTAGGTGTGGCGGTTGCGCCGTTCGTGTTCGTAAACGGGCATCAGCGAGAGGCGGCTTTGTGCGTCGGCGTATTCGTAACCGGCAGACAGTGTGCCTGTTTGGCTGCTGTAGTCGGACAGGGCGGCGTCTGTGTCTTTGCGGCGGTAGTGCGTGCCGTAGGCGAGGAGGTTGGTTTTGAGGCTGTGGTGTCCTTTAATGGGGGTGATTTTGCCTGCGCTCAGGCTGTAATTCCATACGGGGGAACGGATGGGGTCGGGCAGGTTTTGGTAGGCGAGGCATTGGCCGTCAAGCGGCAGGATGCAGCGGACGGAGCCGTCGGATTGGTTGATGTTGCTGTTGTAGCCGTAGGCGATGCCGATTTGTCCGTGCCAGCGGCTGCGTTTGTCGATTTCGCCGAGGTATTGTCCGATCAGGGCGCGGGTTTCTTCAGGAATGTCGGCGGCTTGGGCGCGGGCGAATGCGCTTCGGGCTTCGCGGTTTTGGTTGTCTTCGGTATAAAGGCGCGCGGTTTCGAGCAGGATGCGCGGGTTGGCGGGGTCGAGTACTTCTGCTGCTTGCAGGTTCCGTAAGGCTTCGGCGAGGCGTCCTTCGGCGCGTTGTTTCAAACCGAGTACCAATTTGGGCAGGGCGGGATTGTGGCCGGGCAGGGCGGCGTAGCGCGTGGCGAAGCGTTCAGCCTTTTTCCATTGATGTTCGTTAATGGCATGATAAATCGCGCTTTCCAGCTCTTCGGTATTGTTGCCTACGGTGTAAATCTGACCGCCGATGCGGATGTATGCGTCGTCGTTTTCGATATCGCCTGCGGGTGTGCCGCCGTCCAGCCAGCCGCTTTCCCGATATTGCTGCTGCACGCGCCCGTTTTCTTCGGACAGGCGGCGCAGGTCGTCGCTGTCTGCGTGGGCGGACAGGGGCAGCAGGGCGAGCAGGAGGAGGCAGGATTTGTTCATTCGTTTTCTTTCGGGCTGGTGTGTGGTGGGCAAATTTCGGACGAGGCGGGTTTGCGGCGAAGAGGGAGCGGTCGTCTGAAAAGATGCGATTTTGAATATTGCTTTGTTTTTTAGTCTGTTTCCGTTTTCAGACGACCCTTGAGGTAAGGAGAAGCACAAAAGGTCGTCTGAAAACGGAAGCCGCAGAAATCCGTCCGCAGCTTGCCATAAAACGGGGAAAGCACGGCAATCCCGGCCTTCCCCGTTGTTCTATCGACGGTTTATTGTTTTACGCCGCCGAAGGAGATGTCATCGGCGCGGCTTTCCGTACCACGGGTAGCAATACCCGCCAATGCGGCGGCATTTTGACCGTAGAACTGACCTTTGATGCCTTCGCGGTTGCGGGCGGCATCAGAGGCAAAAGTACCGTTGCGGTTGTCGATTTTTACGCCGGCAAAGTCCAGAGTGTCGGTATGGCGCGCCAGTTTGCCGGTCATGCTGCCGCTGTCGCCCGAACCGAAATAGGCTTTGACGGTACCGGTATAGATATCGCGTTCGCCGGCTTTATGACCGTTGACACCGATTACGTTGTAAGTTGCAGTCGCCAAGCCTTTGGTGCTGCCGGTTGGGTTTTTGCCATAGAACCAGGCAGGATGCGCGTTGCCTTTGACATGCGCAGTAGCGGCGGCTTCTGAAGCAGGCGCCCATTCGCCGAAGAATACATTGCCCGAAGCGGTCGGGATTTTGCCGACGGTCAGCAAGCCTTTTCCTTTGCCGTCTTCAGTGTTCAGGCTGAACAGCTCGATCTGATTGATGCGGCGTTCGCGGATGACGCGCTCGCCCTTGCCTTCGATTCTGTCGATAACAAACAGGATTTCTTTGTTTTTCAGGTTGTCGGCATCAGCAACGCGGACGGAATTTTTGACTGTATATTGAGGTTTTGCCACTGCGTTGTTTGGATTGTAGACAGGAGGTGCGTCAGCTGTGGTCATGACGCCGACAGGTGTTGTCGAAGTACGTTTGCCATAAATTGGTTCGGAGTAAGGGAAGTTACCATTGTTGACGACAGGTTTAGACGGAGGAGGTGCAATCGGTTTGCCGATAGGGCGGGCAGGAGGTTGGGAGGCTGTGCTCATCACACCGCTGTCCGGTATCGAAACATTGCCGCCGATTGGCATGGAGTAAGGGAAGTTGCCATTGTTGCCGACAGGTTTGGATGGAGGAGGCGCAGTCGGTTTGACCGGACGTGCAGGAGGCAGGGTCGCGCCCGCCAGCGTCATCACGTCGTCGAGTGCTTTCAAATAAGGTTTGCCGTCATTGGCTGCGTTGGGGTTGATTGGCATGGAGTAAGGGAAATCTTGGTTAGCCAATGGCGCACGTTGTGGGGGCGGCGCAGTCGGTTTGACCGGACGTGCAGGAGGCAGGGTTGCGCCCGCCAGCGTCATTACGTCGTCGTGTGCTTTCAAATAAGGTTTGCCGTCGCGCGCTGCATTAGGATTAATCGGCATGGAATAGGGGAAATTGTGGTTGTCCAAAGTGCTGCGTGCGGGAGCAGAGGTGGGGTGGGAAGCGTCATATGCAAACGCAGAATGCGCTGTGATAACCGCCGTCGCTGCAAAACAGGTTTTTAGAATAGAGGAAGTTATTTTTTTCATAGCAATACTCTTGTCGATAATTAATCAGGATATTGTCTGTATGCGTGCAACAATAAACTGCTTGATGAAACAAGCTGATACATACAGGGGAGGCGAGGATAGCATGACAAGGGGGGAATGTAAAAAATTACTGTGGGATTATGAATATAAACTGATATTACTCAATTAGATTAAATTTAATAGGGCGATTTGCCCATGACTTGATGAATGTCGGAGGATTAAAATAGAAAATGCCCGCTTACTGACATTCATTACATCCGTGATGAAAAAGGTCGTCTGAAACCCGTGTAATTAGGTTTCAGACGACCTTTTGACTGTCAGGTGTTGTCCACCTGTTTTTAAAAATTACGCTTCTTTATTTTCGGTCGCTTTTTGACGCAGGCGTAAGCTCAATTCGCGCAGTTGTTTGTCGTCCACTACATTCGGCGCGTTGGTCAGCAGACATTGGGCGCGTTGGGTTTTCGGGAAGGCAATCACGTCGCGGATAGATTCGGCGCCGGTCATCAGTGTTACCAGACGGTCGAGACCGAATGCCAAACCGCCGTGCGGAGGCGCGCCGAATTTCAAGTTATCCAAGAGGAAGCCGAATTTTTCCTGCTGCTCTTCAGGGATGATTTTCAGCGCGGCAAACACTTTTTCCTGTACGTCGGCACGGTGGATACGGATAGAACCGCCGCCGATTTCCCAGCCGTTCAGCACCATATCGTAGGCGCGTGCCAGGCAGTTTGCCGGGTCAGAAACCATCAGGTCTTCGTGACCTTCTTTCGGCGCGGTAAACGGATGGTGTACGGCAACGTAGCGGTCGGCGTCTTCGTCGTATTCGAACATCGGGAAATCGACGACCCACAAAGGTTTCCATTCGTCCACGAAGTAGCCGTTGTCTTTGCCGTGTTCCAAGCCGACTTTGATACGCAGCGCGCCGATGGCTTCGTTCACGACTTTGGCTTTGTCTGCGCCGAAGAAGATGATGTCGCCGTTTTGTGCGCCGGTACGGGCAATGATTTCTTTCAGGGCGTTTTCAGACAGGAATTTCACGATTGGAGATTGCAGGCCGCTGTCTTCGCCGTTGGAAAGGTTGCCGACATCGTTCACTTTGATGTACGCCAGACCTTTCGCGCCGTAGATGCCGACAAATTTGGTGTATTCGTCGATTTCTTTACGGCTGAATTTTGCACCGTTCGGTACGCGCAGGGCAACCACGCGGCCGCCTTTCATGTCGGCTGCGCCACGGAAGACTTTGAATTCTTCCGTTTTCATCAGGTCGGTCAGCTCGGTAAATTTCAGGCTGATGCGCATATCGGGTTTGTCGGAGCCGTAGTAGAACATGGCTTCAGCGTAAGGCATACGCGGGAAATCGCCCAAGTCCACGCCCAATGCGTCTTGGAAGACTTGTTTTGCCATGCCTTCGGTGATGTCCATGATTTCATCCTCGTTCAAGAACGAGGTTTCCAAGTCGATTTGGGTGAATTCAGGCTGGCGGTCGGCACGCAGGTCTTCGTCACGGAAACATTTGGTGATTTGGTAGTAACGGTCGAAACCCGCCACCATCAACAGTTGTTTGAACAATTGCGGCGATTGCGGCAGCGCGAAAAACTCGCCCGGATGAACGCGGCTCGGCACGAGGTAGTCGCGCGCGCCTTCAGGCGTGGAGCGGGTCAGCATCGGGGTTTCGATGTCGATGAAGCCTTGTGCGTCCAGATAACGGCGAACGCCCATAGCGACTTGATAACGCAGGCGCAGGTTGCGCTGCATCACCGGACGGCGCAGGTCGATAACGCGGTTGGTCAGGCGCACGTTTTCGCTGATGTTTTCGTCGTCAATTTGGAACGGCGGCGTAGCGGCGGCGTTCAAGACTTCGATTTCTTTGGCAAGGATTTCGATTTTGCCGGAAATCATTTTGTCGTTGGTTGTACCTTCGGGACGGTTGCGCACGCGGCCGGTAATGCTCAAAACGTATTCGTTGCGGGCGGAATCGGCAGTGGCAAACGCTTCGGGCGTGTCGGGGTCAATCACGACTTGGACGATGCCTTCGCGGTCGCGCAGGTCGATAAAAATCACACCGCCGTGGTCGCGCCGGCGGTGCACCCAGCCTTTGACGGTTACGGTTTGGTCTAAGTATTGCTCGCTGATCAGGCCGCAATAGTTGGTACGCATAGAATCACCTTTTTATATTGTTCAATTTGAAAAGAAGGAAAAGGTCGTCTGAAAAAAGACACCTTAATTGTTTTGTTCTTTACGCCATTCTGCCTTCAGAAAATTTAATTCTGCTTCCGTGGGCTTACCGTAAATGTAGATTTGATCCGGATTGTCTGCAGAAAAGGAGTCATCATTTTTATAAACAACATGATAAGCAGCGATATGTTGCTTGTCAGTCAGAATATACATGTTGTTGCCTCCGCAGTTATGCGGTTGGCACATGGTGGTGTAGTAGTAGGTCTTGCCGCCGATTTTCACACTTTCCAGCGGCGGCATCGGACCTGCCATTTTACGCACCCAATTGTGCATGGGGGCTTTGGGTGCATGTTTGCCGACTTGTTCGTGCCAAAGCTTTTTGAAAGCGGGTTGTTTGTGCCAATCAAATAGAAATACCTCTTCGCCTTTACTGTTGGTTACAGGTGCGGAGACGGCTAGATTGGGCAGAAACAAGGCAAGCAGTAAAGCAGATAAATATTTCATGTTTATATTTTGAGGTTGAATAAACTTTCAGGCTGTTGGTTTATGCGTTCAGCTCGTCTGAAAATTTCAGTCATCACGATTTTCCCAACGCCAAAGTACAACAGCTAAAAACAACAATGACAATGTAAATAGCCATGAATCAAGGCCAAAACGACCATGTGTCATGTGTTTACCATCTCTAGTTTATTTTTCTAAACATCGTATTTCGGCTTGGGCTTTGAGCGGCAAGTCATCCGGCATCACCATGCCCAACGAAATCACATATTTCAATGCTTCGTCCACGCTCATATCGAGTTCGCGCACGTCGCTTTTTTTCACCATGATGTAATAGCCGCCGGTCGGGTTGGGCGTGGTCGGCACATAGACGGAAAGATAGTCGTCATCGTGCGGCAGGCTGCCTTTGAGTTTGTCGGGAATATGCCCTGAAACAAAGGCAATCGTCCAAATATTGGGTTGAGGGAACGGAACCAGCACGGGCGTTCTGAACGAGCGGCTGCTGTCGGAGAGCAGGGACTCGGATACTTTTTTGACGCTGGAATAGATGGACTTGACGACGGGAATCCGTCCCAACAGGCTGTCCCATGCGGCGAGGATTTGACGCCCCAAAACGTTGGCGGCGAACACGCCGGTCAGAAATAAGACGACGATGGCGGCAATAATGCCCAGGCCGGGAATATTGAATCCCCAAAAATATTGGGGCTGCCATTGCTCGGGCAGCAGACTGATTAGCCGGTCTGCGGCAGATATGATATAGCTGACCGCCCAAATGGTTACGGCTATCGGCAGCCATACCAGCATGCCTGTAATCAGATATTTTTTTAATGCCTTGGCAACTTTTCCGCCTTCGGCCGTTTGTTCTGTCATCTTCTGTGTCATTCCGACAAATATCGCCCAAACGTTGCATTATACGCGTTTGGGCGATAGGAAACGAGTGTTTTTAATATGGGAAGGGTGTTTGTTTTGCTTTCAGACGACCTGTGTGCAACATGATGCCAAAGGTCGTCTGAAAACGGGGTTGGGTGTCAAATTCCGTCCCAGTCGTTGAACATCAGTCCGATACCGATGCCGTTTTGTTTGTGGTTGTAATCAATCAGGCTTTCGCCGTAGCCGTGAAAGCCGCGCACGACGCCTTTGAGTTTGCCTTTAATCGGGAAGGTATAGGCGGCTTCAACCGCGCCGTGTCCGGTTTTGGGATTGTAGCGCAGCAGGGACGAAATATTTTGTTTGTCGTTCAGGCGGTATTGCAGCTTCAAATCGCCATAACCCATATAGTCGGTAATGTCGGGATTGTCGTTGTTTTCACCAGTCTGATCGAATGCGCGCATCCACACGCGCGGGATAACGGTCAGTTTGCCCCATTCCATCCCCGCCAATGCGTAAACGCGGTTCCATGAGCGGGATTCGGGGCGGCTTTGTCCGTTGGATTGGTGGACGAAGCCTGCGCCGACCATCCGCAGTTTGCCGCCGAACGGCAAATCTGCCTTCACGGGCTGGGTCAGGAAGATTTCGGGTTCGTAATCGGTATTGCGGAACGGCGCGGATTTTCTGCCTTGGTTGTAAATCTGCCAATCGGATTTTTGGGTGTAGCCGAACCACAAATCCGCGCGGGTTTTAAACAAATCTTCAGCGATTTTGCTTTTGAACGAAACTTGCAGTTTGGTTTCTATGTGTTTCTGTTCGCTGAATTTTTCCTGATTGGTCGTGCCGCGCGAAGGGGAATGGGGATGCAGGTTGGGTGAGCTGTTGTACCATGCGGGCATCAGGTACATGGGATTGTGCTCGCGCACGCTCAATAAGCCGCGCGAGTCGTTTTTGTCCAAATCGTACATCAGGCTCAACGGCGTGTAGGCATCGGCTGTGATGCGGAGATTATCTTCCGAAAGGGTGGATTGTTCTTTATTTTCGTCAAACACAATCGTCGCCGCTTTTTTCTCGCGGCTGGTGCTGATGGTTTTGGGCAAATCGACCGGTGCTTTGGCGGTTTCTTCGCGAATGACGGGCAGCGGAGCTTGCGGCGGCAGTTGAGCCGAGTAAATGCTGTCGTAACACGCCAAACGGGTGGCATTGTCTTGAATGGAGGTACATTGCAAAGCCGTGTCGGCATAGGCGACAGGGGCGGTGGCTCCGCCGACAAGGATAAGCATCAAGGCGCGCCGGCATTTGGAGAATGACGGTTTTTTGTTCTTTAGGGCATCGCTTTGCGCCAAATTGTGTTTCAACATCTTGTTCATCATTTCATTCATGGGATTGCCGATTGGGTGTTTTCAGACGACCTTTTGCCTGAACATCGGGATTAATCGTTTGAAAAACAGATTAAACCGCATTTTACCGCCTTGCGCCTGCTTTACGGCAGGTCGTCTGAAAAGTTTACATCAACTTGCATCACATACGGCAATGCCCCTGAAAGGTTAAGACCTCAGGGGCATCGTTATCTGCTTGCCTGTCCCGACGCGATAACACGCCAAGGCGATGGGCGAAAAAGATTAAGCCAATGCTTTTACTTTGGCAGACAGACGGCTCTTATGGCGGGCTGCTTTGTTTTTGTGGAATACGCCTTTGTCAGCGATACGGTCGATGACTTTGACGGACTCTTGGTAAACTGCTTGGGCAGCAGCTTTGTCGCCGGCTTCAACTGCTTTCAACACTTTTTTCACTGCGGTACGGAATGCAGTACGCAGGCTGGCGTTGTGGGCGCGTTGTTTAACCGATTGGCGGGCACGTTTGCGGGCTTGTGCGCTGTTTGCCATATTGAATATCTCCTGAAAAAATAAATTCTGTAAACGCGCAATTTTAAAGACAGATTCCTCTATATGCAAGTATTTTCTCTGTTCGCGCGCGCAAATCGCCCGTATTTTGCCCAAAAACGACATCTTGTGCAACGCCGTTTTCCCGAGCCTAAGAAATCGTGCCTTATTTCAATAAAAATCAGTCAGATATTGCTTTGAGTTCTCACTTACTTCCATTACAATAGCCCCGCTTTGCGCCGGGGTATTGATGGGGTGCAGAGTGTTCATTTTCCGTTAACAATCTTTCATCAGGAATCTGCCCGTATGAAAAAATCCGTATTGGCCGTATTGGCGGCATTATCGCTGGCCGCTTGCGGCGGTGGCGAGAAAAAAACCGAGCAACCTCAAGCAGGCAGCGCGCCTGCTGCCAATGCCGAAACAGCCGCCACCGATACTTTGAACATCTACAACTGGTCGAACTACGTTGACGAGAGCACCGTTGAAGACTTCAAAAAAGCCAATAAGCTGAAGCTGACCTACGACCTTTACGAAAACAACGAAACCCTCGAAGCCAAAATGCTGACCGGCAAATCCGGCTATGACCTGGTCGTTCCCGGCATCGCCTTCCTGCCCCGCCAAATCGAAGCGGGTGCCTATCAAAAAATCAATAAAGACCTGATTCCCAATTACAAAAACATTGATCCCGAATTGTTGAAAATGCTGGAAACTGCCGACCCGGGCAACCAGTATGCCGTTCCTTATTTCTCCGGCGTCAACACTTTGGCAATTACGGCGAAGGGCAAAGAACTTTTGGGCGGCAAGCTGCCTGAAAACGGTTGGGATTTGCTGTTCAAGCCTGAATACACCAACAAGCTGAAATCATGCGGTATCGCCTTGTGGGACACGCCGAGCGAGATGTTCCCAATTTTGCTGAACTACTTGGGTAAAGACCCCAAAGGCACAAATCCTGATGATTTGAAAGCGGCGGCGGAAGTGCTGAAAGCCATCCGTCCTGATGTAAAACGTTTCAGCCCGTCTATCATTGACGAACTGGCGCGCGGCGACATCTGTCTTGCAGCGGGTAACGGCGGCGACTTGAACTTGGCGAAAGCCCGTTCCGAAGAAGTGAAAAACAACGTCGGCATTGAAGTTTTGACGCCGAAGGGTATGGGCTTCTGGATTGAATCTTGGCTGATTCCCGCCGATGCGAAAAACATCGCCAATGCCCACAAATACATCAACTACACGCTTGATCCCGAAGTGGCTGCGAAAAACGGCATTGCCGTTACCTTCGCGCCCGCAAGCAAACCGGCACGCGAGAAAATGCCTGCCGAGTTGGTTAACACCCGCTCCATCTTCCCGAATGCTCAGGATATGAAAGACGGTTTTGTGATGCCGCAAATGAGTTCGGATGCGAAGAAACTGTCGGTTAATCTGTGGCAGAAGATTAAAGTCGGTTCAAACTGATGGTTTGATGTTTTGAAGTTGAAAGGTCGTCTGAAAACCTTGAATTGGGGTTTTCAGACGACCTTTGCTTATGTTGGTTTCGTGGTGGGCGGTTGTATAGTGGATTAACTTTAAACCAGTACGGCATTGCCTCGCCTTAGCTCAAAGAGAATGATTCTCTAAGGTGCTGAAGCACCAAGTGAATCGGTTCCGTACTATCTGTACTG
>CAUSOO010000024.1:0-31094 GCA_963533245.1 uncultured Neisseria sp. | reverse complement strand
TCTGTACTGTCTGCGGCTTCGTCGCCTTGTCCTGATTTAAATTTAATCCACTATCTATTTATAACAATATGAAAAATCTCATTTTCTGGCTTGCGCTGTTGGCTGCGGCTTTCGGTTTTTTTTATTATCAGCAAAACCATAGAATTTCTCAGGACGAGCTGATTCATGCTGAGTCGCCGCATGACAGGTCTTCCGTGTCTTCATTCGGCGGATTGGCTTACCTGAATTTTTTGCGTGCAGGCGCGGGGCTGCCGACTTTGGCGCATTCGTCGGTTTTAGAAAAGTCTGCCCGCAATCATGCGCGTTATTTGTTGCAGAACCCCGAAGACGGTCATGACGAACGTCATCGCAGCAATCCGTTTTTTACCGGCTACCGCCCGAATGAGCGCGCCCGCAAGGTCGGTTATCTTTATGATGGCGTACATGAAAATATCACCACCGGTTTTTATCCGTATCCTGAAGATATGGATACCAATTTGCCGGTTCAGCAGCAGATTGACGGTTTGATGACTGCTATTTATCACCGCTTCTCTCTGTTGGAACAAGGCATTGATGAAGCCGGTGCGGCATTTGAGCATCGTGATGGGCGCATATCGGTCGCCATCAATCAGGGAAATCATCAGTTTAATTTTTATTGCGGTTTAGGCAGGGTTTATCCTGAACCGGGGCGGCGTTATTATCAAAATGCCTGCAACAACAATGCCATTGTTTATGCGGACGAAGTCAAAGCGCAACGCGAATTCTTATATATCGTTTATCCGCAAGGTGAGTTTGCCATGCCGGATTTTCACGGCGAACACCCCGATCCCATGCCGGGTTACGAATTTACCGGCAACCCGGTCAGCATCGCTTTTGCGGAATCTGCCGGAAAAATCAAAATGCGGTCGTTCAAGCTTTATCAGGACAAATCCGAGATAGCGAAGGTCAAGGTGTTGACGGCAAGCAACGATCCGAATCAAACATTTTCCGATCGTCAATTTGCCTTATTTCCCCTGTCGCCTTTGGAATACGATACCGCGTATCGTGCCGTATTTGAGTATGAACGCAATGGCAAATCTGAAAAAGCCGAATGGACTTTCCGAACGAAAAAGCCTGATTATCCTTACTTTATCGTTAAAGGCGGCGAAAAATTGGCAGTTGAAGCGGGTAAGAAATATTTCATTCATTGGAAGGATTTTTGGTGTCAGCGGGAATGCGAAGAGTATGTTTACCGCCAACGCGGCAAAGCGAAACTGGAAGTCATGGAGCGTCAGATCGGCGGTATGGTGGTACGGGTTACCGGAGACAAAGGCGATGATGTTCGGTTAACGCCGAAAGAAGAAAACGATAAGGCGGTCTTACTTTATATCTGGCAATAGCAATCAAGGTCGTCTGAAACCCAAACAGGTTTTCAGACGACCTTTTTTATACGCAACAAGATAAAGCAGGGTAGGGCAAGATACTTTATTGTTTGGGTGAACCGTAAAACTGTTAGAATAGCGGAAATTTTATTTCTTGTTTCTCAAACAATGATCCGCCATCCGAAAATTGCCGCCCATACGCGTTATGCCTTTATCTGTATCGGACTGATGATGCTTTCTTTCCTGATATATGTGGTTTTGGCAGTGTTTGATTTGGGCTTGGATATGTCGATGCGGATTGAGCTGACCCGTTTTGCGCTCATTTTAATCTTGCTGTTTGCGTTTTTGGGCGGCGTTTTTTCAATCTGGGTAGCGGTGCTGCGAAAGAAAATGGGGGGATGACATGAACCAAGTTGATAACAACATTCCTGAAGAAATCCGTTTGCAACATGACCGATCGGCTTTGGTTTTGGTTTATCGCGGCGAACGTAAAACCCTTCCTGCCGAATTTCTCCGCGTTTACTCTCCCAGCGCCGAAGTGCGCGGACATGGTGCGGGACAAGATGTCTTGCAGACAGGTAAAGCGGAAGTCACGATTTCTGATTTGGACCCTGTCGGTCAGTATGCGCTCAAAATTACTTTTTCAGACGGCCACAATAGCGGTTTGTATGACTGGGCTTATCTTTACAAATTGGCTTACGGTTATGATGCGCTTTGGCAGGATTATCTCCGCAGGTTAAAAGAAGCCGGAGCCTCCAGAATACCGAGTGCCGCCGACCTTGTTGCCGGTAAAAAGCATTCCTGCAGCAGCGGCGGTTGTGGCGGACATCATTGATTACTGAGTGTGTTTGTTCTTTTTGAAGCGGCATTGTGACGGACAGCAGGATGTCGGCAAAGCAGGCTCTGTTCCTCGCTTGAAAAAATATATCAGCCTGTCGGATGTCAAACAAAATCGGCTGGAAAGATACGGTCTTGAGGGTACAATGCCACTACACGGGGGGCAAGTTGCGCTGCTATCTGAATAAAAAAGATTATTTAGCCATCCATTTGATGGATTATGCTAAGCTGGTCCGCAAAAAACATACTGTGGATGACGATAAAAATGCCATCACCTTCAGAGATGAAATTTCAGCATTCGGCGTAGCCATGAACAAATTGAAAGACAGGTTTGCCTCTCAATGATTAAACTTTCAGACGACCCCTAGAACAAGGTCGTCTGAAAATCGAAATACCGTTTAAACCATATTGATTTCAGATTATTTTAGGAAAGCACCTCTATGAGCGACCACAAAACCCATTTCGGTTTCACTACCGTAAACGAAGAAGAAAAGGCAGGTAAAGTGGCCGAAGTGTTCCATTCCGTAGCCAAAAACTACGACATCATGAACGATGTCATGTCTGCCGGCCTGCACCGCGTTTGGAAACATTTCACCATCAATACCGCCCGTCTGAAAAAAGGCGATAAAGTGCTGGATATCGCCGGCGGTACCGGCGACCTGTCGCGCGGCTGGGCCAAGCGTGTGGGCAAAGAGGGCGAAGTGTGGCTGACCGACATCAACTCATCCATGCTGACAGTGGGCAGAGACAGACTGCTGAATGAAGGTTTGATTCTGCCCGTATCGCTTGCCGATGCTGAAAAATTGCCGTTTCCCGACAACTATTTCAATCTGGTTTCCGTTGCTTTCGGTTTGCGCAACATGACCCACAAAGATGCTGCACTCAAAGAAATGTACCGCGTACTCAAACCGGGCGGAACGCTCTTGGTATTGGAATTTTCCAAAGTCTACAAGCCACTGGAAGGCGCATACGATTTGTACTCCTTCAAACTGCTGCCGGTCATGGGCAAACTCATTGCCAAAGACGCAGACAGCTATCAATATCTGGCAGAATCCATCCGCATGCACCCCGATCAGGAAACATTGAAACAAATGATGCTGGATGCCGGTTTCGACAGCGTTGATTACCATAATATGAGCGCAGGCATCGTAGCCTTGCATAAAGGTGTGAAATTCTGATGCCCGAATCGGCTGACCTATCTGTCTGATGCCCATAGCCTATTCCAAAGTATCGGGCTTATGTTGATGGCTGAAAAAGGTCGTCTGAAAACCGATTGATAAGGTTTTCAGACGACCTTTGTTGTAAGAAATCTCTGAGTTGTACTGATATATAGCTGCCTGAAGGCGGCTGGTACCCGTCTTAAAATCGTTAAAGAACTCTATGAGGTTTCAACACACAGCCGCCCGAAGGCGGCTGGTTTCATGACATCATATCGCGCTTGCAAATCGGTTACAGTTTCAACACACAGCCGCCCGAAGGCGGCTGGGTCAACTTGTCGTCAGACACGTTGTTGATACCCGTGTTTCAACACACAGCCGCCCGAAGGCGGCTGGTTCTTCAACATTTCATACTGCTGTTTCATTCTTGTTTCAACACACAGCCGCCCGAAGGCGGCTGGCACATTGCCTGTCGCAGGGTTTTTAAAAATGTCGTTTCAACACACAGCCGCCGGAAGGCGGCTGGATGGCGGCCCGTCAGAAAGATATGCAGGAAATTTTAGTTTCAACACACAGCCGCCCGAAGGCGGCTGGTTTTTGGCCGCTTCTAAATTTTTGACCAGTTGCGGTTTCAACACACAGCCGCCCGAAGGCGGCTGGACAGAAGATTAATAGGGATTATAAAGGCCATGAAGTTTCAACACACAGCCGCCCGAAGGCGGCTGGCTATAATACAAACACTAACTGATGACCAGTTAGCAGTTTCAACACACAGCCGCCCGAAGGCGGCTGGTCCGGTGTTTGCTGCATTTTGTTTCCTGTCGTGTGTTTCAACACACAGCCGCCCGAAGGCGGCTGGCTGATATGAAAAACTCCCTCTCGCCTTTGGCAAAAGTTTCAACACACAGCCGCCCGAAGGCGGCTGGCCCCCTTGACTCTTTAAATCCCAATTCCTTAAAAATGTTTCAACACACAGCCGCCCGAAGGCGGCTGGATTTATTGTTTTTCTTAATTTTATTTCTATTTTTGTTTCAACACACAGCCGCCCGAAGGCGGCTGGAAGGACGCTTGGTCATCAACGCTTTCTACACCCTGTTTCAACACACAGCCGCCCGAAGGCGGCTGGCTTCGGGCTGCTTGTCGCACGCGAGGATGTTCGGGTTTCAACACACAGCCGCCCGAAGGCGGCTGGGATTGCAACTGGCGAAATCCCGCCACTGTTACGTTTCAACACACAGCCGCCCGAAGGCGGCTGGTGCCGTCTTGGGTTATTTGAGGTACTACCAAGCTGTTTCAACACACAGCCGCCCGAAGGCGGCTGGATCAGTTCAAACAGTTTGGCTTTGTCCAAATCGGGTTTCAACACACAGCCGCCCGAAGGCGGCTGGACAGAGCAAGGCATAAGGCAGTATTCCGATGATGTTTCAACACACAGCCGCCCGAAGGCGGCTGGTAATGTCTTCGGGATAAATTTGCGAATCTCCAAAGTTTCAACACACAGCCGCCCGAAGGCGGCTGGGCCATCGGCGCGATTCCGCGCGTAGGCGTGACCGTTTCAACACACAGCCGCCCGAAGGCGGCTGGTACGTCACGCCACCCCTTCTCTATACAGACACGGGTTTCAACACACAGCCGCCCGAAGGCGGCTGGGAGTTATCATTCACTGGCTGAACATCTCCATTTTGTTTCAACACACAGCCGCCCGAAGGCGGCTGGCTCCAAAATATTCGCATATTAAATCGGTTCTAAGTTTCAACACACAGCCGCCCGAAGGCGGCTGGCAGCCATAAGCCCGATTGTGGGCTTATGGGATTTGTTTCAACACACAGCCGCCCGAAGGCGGCTGGTGAATCGACCATTCCCGCTTAATTCAAAGCCGTAGTTTCAACACACAGCCGCCCGAAGGCGGCTGGCTTCTCAACTGAAACTTTAATTTGCCTTTTTGGTAGTTTCAACACACAGCCGCCCGAAGGCGGCTGGTCGGCATTAATAACGGGTGCGGTTTGAGATAACACGTTTCAACACACAGCCGCCCGAAGGCGGCTGGGCCCATTAAAATATCCTTATCGCCGCGTATCATCATGTTTCAACACACAGCCGCCCGAAGGCGGCTGGTACTGTTCGACCCGCGAAGAATGCCCGTACACGGGTTTCAACACACAGCCGCCCGAAGGCGGCTGGTATGCGAGGTTCAGCAACAGAGCCTATGAAGTTTGGTTTCAACACACAGCCGCCCGAAGGCGGCTGGTTGGTTAACGTATGATGGGACTTGGCTACGAAATACAGTTTCAACACACAGCCGCCCGAAGGCGGCTGGAATGCGGCTACAACGGCAGCTATACCGATAACAAGGTTTCAACACACAGCCGCCCGAAGGCGGCTGGCAAGCGGCGAGCAGCAGAACCAAGACCTATGCACAAAGTTTCAACACACAGCCGCCCGAAGGCGGCTGGATAGTAATAACTGCATTGAGACCGCTGAAAGCGGCGTTTCAACACACAGCCGCCCGAAGGCGGCTGGAAGTCAGCAAAATCTAATGTATGACGGATATAGCGTTTCAACACACAGCCGCCCGAAGGCGGCTGGCGTTGAGGCCATACCCCCGATTGTTTTAAAGGCAGTTTCAACACACAGCCGCCCGAAGGCGGCTGGCCGCAGACGGCTGCAAACCATCACGGGCGTAGGCGTTTCAACACACAGCCGCCCGAAGGCGGCTGGACTTTTCCAAGAATGCGCGTTCCTGCTTTGAAACGTTTCAACACACAGCCGCCCGAAGGCGGCTGGTTTTGATAGGGGCGATTTTGTTCAAGGATTGATACCCGTTTCAACACACAGCCGCCCGAAGGCGGCTGGGCGTGCTGTCGTAGGGCTTGCCCGTTTTGACAATGTTTCAACACACAGCCGCCCGAAGGCGGCTGGATGATTACTTTGATTACAGGCGTTCCGGGCTCTGGTTTCAACACACAGCCGCCCGAAGGCGGCTGGCGGTTGCACCCGCGCCATTTCCTTTGTTACTTGACGTTTCAACACACAGCCGCCCGAAGGCGGCTGGCTATAAGACGTCCTATCACATGGGAACGGATATTGAGTTTCAACACACAGCCGCCCGAAGGCGGCTGGCTATAAGACGTCCTATCACATGGGAACGGATATTGAGTTTCAACACACAGCCGCCCGAAGGCGGCTGGCTGGTTTTATAAATCCTGCTTATGGCTTCGACCAAAGTTTCAACACACAGCCGCCCGAAGGCGGCTGGGTTCTTTGGCAATTAGACCGTATTCCGAAAAAATGTTTCAACACACAGCCGCCCGAAGGCGGCTGGTTACGGCCTATACTTAAAAGCTGGTAGTTTGACTGGTTTCAACACACAGCCGCCCGAAGGCGGCTGGAAAACCTTTCATTTTTAAAATTAAAAAATGTGGGGTTTCAACACACAGCCGCCCGAAGGCGGCTGGGCCATCGGCGCGATTCCGCGCATACGCGAGACCGTTTCAACACACAGCCGCCCGAAGGCGGCTGGCTCTCAATAACCACCGTTGACCGCAAAGATGTTTGGTTTCAACACACAGCCGCCCGAAGGCGGCTGGTTCCCAGCATATTTAACAACAATATTGTTATAAGGTTTCAACACACAGCCGCCCGAAGGCGGCTGGGTGCGTGACCGAAAATTTTGTGATGTTCGGAGATTGTTTCAACACACAGCCGCCCGAAGGCGGCTGGCCGCCATCGGCGCGATTCCGCGCGTGTGCGTGACCGTTTCAACACACAGCCGCCCGAAGGCGGCTGGCCTTCCCCCTTGACTGCATTCCGGCTAGAGTTTGTTTCAACACACAGCCGCCCGAAGGCGGCTGGCCCCACACCCCCAGTCTCGCCGCCGACGGCTCGGGTTTCAACACACAGCCGCCCGAAGGCGGCTGGACAAAGGCTGCATACCGCAACATGTTTGACATGGTTTCAACACACAGCCGCCCGAAGGCGGCTGGGCCATCGGCGCGACTCCGCGCGTATGCGAGACCGTTTCAACACACAGCCGCCCGAAGGCGGCTGGGCCATCGGCGCGACTCCGCGTGTATGCGAGACCGTTTCAACACACAGCCGCCCGAAGGCGGCTGGGCCATCGGCGCGATTCCGTGCGTACGCGAGACCGTTTCAACACACAGCCGCCCGAAGGCGGCTGGGTCGGTGTCGCGTTGCTCGCCGTTTATGTATTGATGTTTCAACACACAGCCGCCCGAAGGCGGCTGGTGATTACTTTAATTACAGGTGTTCCCGGATCTGGTGTTTCAACACACAGCCGCCCGAAGGCGGCTGGATTTGATTGGCTTGCTCGGATTGGCTGGAATACCCGTTTCAACACACAGCCGCCCGAAGGCGGCTGGCCGCGACAGTTTGGTGGTTTTCGATCCGAAATTGGTTTCAACACACAGCCGCCCGAAGGCGGCTGGCTGAAATTCAGACGACCTTTGTTTTTAAGGAATTGTTTCAACACACAGCCGCCCGAAGGCGGCTGGATGCAAAAAACGGCATGCCGTTTAATCCATATAAAGTTTCAACACACAGCCGCCCGAAGGCGGCTGGCGGTCGGTCTTGGTTCGTGTCTGTTCGGCTTCTCTGTTTCAACACACAGCCGCCCGAAGGCGGCTGGTTTATCAAACCGGACAGATGAGGAACACATCGTCGGGTTTCAACACACAGCCGCCCGAAGGCGGCTGGTTCCACACTTTTTCGGCTTTTTCCTCCACCTGATGTTTCAACACACAGCCGCCCGAAGGCGGCTGGATTATAAAAATCTGGATTTTGTTCAAATCGTATCTGTTTCAACACACAGCCGCCCGAAGGCGGCTGGTGTTATTCATTTGATTATTATGATGATGGTAGTCAGTTTCAACACACAGCCGCCCGAAGGCGGCTGGATTATAAAAATCTGGATTTTGTTCAAATCGTATCTGTTTCAACACACAGCCGCCCGAAGGCGGCTGGCCATTTATGGTACGGACATTCAAAAGGCCAATTTGTTTCAACACACAGCCGCCCGAAGGCGGCTGGATATGTGTTTTCAGCATTATCCCTTTATTTTCATGTTTCAACACACAGCCGCCCGAAGGCGGCTGGATGCAGGTCGTACAGTTAATGGTATTTATGCTATGTTTCAACACACAGCCGCCCGAAGGCGGCTGGGAAACTCTTCATTTCATCAAGCTCTACCAGTGTTGTTTCAACACACAGCCGCCCGAAGGCGGCTGGTTCAAAATAGACGGTTTGCCGGAATACCTAAAAAGTTTCAACACACAGCCGCCCGAAGGCGGCTGGCGGCGGCAATCAAGCCGTTGATATACACCTTAACCGTTTCAACACACAGCCGCCCGAAGGCGGCTGGCGCTTGTGCTTCCGTTCTTAATGCTGGCTTAGTATCGTTTCAACACACAGCCGCCCGAAGGCGGCTGGAAAAAGATGTACTGCTAATAAGACCGTAAATCTTGTTTCAACACACAGCCGCCCGAAGGCGGCTGGTTATGGTAGCCGCGCCGCCCTGGTTTGCCGAAATGGTTTCAACACACAGCCGCCCGAAGGCGGCTGGCTATGTAGATATTCAAAAATCCAACGGCCAAACAGTTTCAACACACAGCCGCCCGAAGGCGGCTGGCCAAACATTCATATCATTTATAGTATGACCTTCAGGTTTCAACACACAGCCGCCCGAAGGCGGCTGGGCAATTGTATCCTTAATGCCTGTAATGGTTTTTAGTTTCAACACACAGCCGCCCGAAGGCGGCTGGAGGGCGGCAGGCCGCCGCCCAACCAACAGAAAAGGTTTCAACACACAGCCGCCCGAAGGCGGCTGGTGCCTGCGGGCGGCTCGCAATTCGCTACTTTAGAGTTTCAACACACAGCCGCCCGAAGGCGGCTGGTGCCTGCGGGCGGCTCGCAATTCGCTACTTTAGAGTTTCAACACACAGCCGCCCGAAGGCGGCTGGATCCTTTCATGGGCTTGCGTTTAATTGATGGTTGTTTCAACACACAGCCGCCCGAAGGCGGCTGGTACTGATGCCCCACCGGTTAGAGCTGATGCGATTGTTTCAACACACAGCCGCCCGAAGGCGGCTGGGTTTCAAACATAACGCCATGTTTAACAAATACACCGTTTCAACACACAGCCGCCCGAAGGCGGCTGGCGGTTCGGGCAGTGGTTCGGGGGATGGTGGTTCTGTTTCAACACACAGCCGCCCGAAGGCGGCTGGCGCCATTCAATGCCAAGACCGAGCCAAGACATACAGTTTCAACACACAGCCGCCCGAAGGCGGCTGGAACCGCGCATATCGGGATTGTTTCGGGCAAACGGTTTCAACACACAGCCGCCCGAAGGCGGCTGGCGGAAGATGTTCGACAATTTCATCTATTGGATCGTTTCAACACACAGCCGCCCGAAGGCGGCTGGGTGTGACTGGTACGCTGCAACATTGCCCGATACTCCTGTTTCAACACACAGCCGCCCGAAGGCGGCTGGTGGCAGACAATTTGGAGGCAGTGGCCAAAGCGGATGTTTCAACACACAGCCGCCCGAAGGCGGCTGGGGGCTTGGTTGTATTCAACAGCGTACACTTCAGGAGTTTCAACACACAGCCGCCCGAAGGCGGCTGGTTCAATTACGACAACGATTATTCCGCGTCCTGATCTGTTTCAACACACAGCCGCCCGAAGGCGGCTGGGAAATGTTGATAAAAAGTAGTTTTGCGGGCTTTATGTTTCAACACACAGCCGCCCGAAGGCGGCTGGGGTTACGGAATATGGTCGTTTACTGGATTTTGGGCGTTTCAACACACAGCCGCCCGAAGGCGGCTGGCGTCTATCAGACGGGGATGTTGGGTTATCAGGATGTTTCAACACACAGCCGCCCGAAGGCGGCTGGATCAAATTCGCCATTCTGATAGGCTTCCCAAGCAGTTTCAACACACAGCCGCCCGAAGGCGGCTGGGGGTCTTTGTACGGCTTGAATGCGGCTTGCTCATGTTTCAACACACAGCCGCCCGAAGGCGGCTGGCCCTTGACTCTTTAAATCCCAATTCCTTAAAAATGTTTCAACACACAGCCGCCCGAAGGCGGCTGGCTTTGACCAAAGAACCGAGCTTTGGGATAAAAAAGTTTCAACACACAGCCGCCCGAAGGCGGCTGGAATCCAAGTGATTCAAAGAAAACTAATTCTGAGTTGTTTCAACACACAGCCGCCCGAAGGCGGCTGGTTTTCATTGCCAGTTCAGGGTTTATTTTCTCAATAGTTTCAACACACAGCCGCCCGAAGGCGGCTGGCCCTTTTGGTTAGCCACAACAATTGTTCTCATAACGTTTCAACACACAGCCGCCCGAAGGCGGCTGGTGTTTGCCCCTGATATCGTAGATTGGTTCATGAAGTTTCAACACACAGCCGCCCGAAGGCGGCTGGGTTTGCTTTCGGGCTTTTCGGCGAGCGTAGGTACGTTTCAACACACAGCCGCCCGAAGGCGGCTGGGGACGGCTAATGATTTGCTGGATGTTTCATGGTAGTTTCAACACACAGCCGCCCGAAGGCGGCTGGGTCCGCGTAAGCAACAAAAAATTCAGGCAGCGACGGTTTCAACACACAGCCGCCCGAAGGCGGCTGGCTATGGCGAAGCGGTAAAAAGCCTTGATTGTCTATCCGTTTCAACACACAGCCGCCCGAAGGCGGCTGGATTCCTGAAGATTTTCCACTAGACTGGGTTCGACTTGTTTCAACACACAGCCGCCCGAAGGCGGCTGGGTATCACCTCTCCTGTAACCGACTTTGATGTGATGTTTCAACACACAGCCGCCCGAAGGCGGCTGGGGGTGTGCGTATGCGTTATTTTTGGGACTATTGTGTTTCAACACACAGCCGCCCGAAGGCGGCTGGTCGTAGTCCAATTGGGCTTCTGCCGATTCGTGTATGTTTCAACACACAGCCGCCCGAAGGCGGCTGGAAAACTGTCAACCGTCATTCAATCCAAATAAGGGGTTTCAACACACAGCCGCCCGAAGGCGGCTGGCCAAGCATGGCTATTGCGATGGGTATCAGGTACAGTTTCAACACACAGCCGCCCGAAGGCGGCTGGACATATCCCAAAATGCAGGCACATCGAGCGAATAGTTTCAACACACAGCCGCCCGAAGGCGGCTGGGACTGAAAAATTCAATCGTGAGGAGCTTGCAGATGTTTCAACACACAGCCGCCCGAAGGCGGCTGGCCCCCTCCCCCTCAAGTAGTAACAATTGACTCTCGTTTCAACACACAGCCGCCCGAAGGCGGCTGGCCATGCCTGCAAAATCTACTTCTTTCATTTCAGAGTTTCAACACACAGCCGCCCGAAGGCGGCTGGTTCATATGCTGCCCGACCGATAGCAACACTTTTTGTTTCAACACACAGCCGCCCGAAGGCGGCTGGTTGTTCTGATATACCTTCCTTTAAATTCAGATTCAGTTTCAACACACAGCCGCCCGAAGGCGGCTGGTTTTTGATGGCTGTAACGTGCTTTTCCAATTCAGTGTTTCAACACACAGCCGCCCGAAGGCGGCTGGCCCAACAAAAATCTACACAGCCTAAACCCTTGCAGTTTCAACACACAGCCGCCCGAAGGCGGCTGGACCTTTCTTATCTATTGATGTTTTCAACCATACTAAGGTTTCAACACACAGCCGCCCGAAGGCGGCTGGGTTTAAAGGGCGTTTAAGATTTCACACACACTAAGGTTTCAACACACAGCCGCCCGAAGGCGGCTGGACCGATACGACCCTGTTCCACATCATTTAAGGAGTTTCAACACACAGCCGCCCGAAGGCGGCTGGTTCAAATTTGACAGGGGTAGGTTCTTTAGAAATACAGTTTCAACACACAGCCGCCCGAAGGCGGCTGGTTCTACCGCCAAAACCCCGCCTACAACGAAAAGAAGTTTCAACACACAGCCGCCCGAAGGCGGCTGGTGTCTGTGGGTTTCCAGCTCTGCTACATAGTCGGGTTTCAACACACAGCCGCCCGAAGGCGGCTGGTAAATTCTATTTCTCCTAGATTTCCCCCTGAGAAAGTTTCAACACACAGCCGCCCGAAGGCGGCTGGCCTGTTGCATCCGAATAAACCGTATCGTCTAGCAGAGTTTCAACACACAGCCGCCCGAAGGCGGCTGGCGTTGGTAAACACAGTTACCCCCTCTTCATCCAAAGTTTCAACACACAGCCGCCCGAAGGCGGCTGGTGCAAAAAATGGCATGCCGTTTAATCCATATAAAGTTTCAACACACAGCCGCCCGAAGGCGGCTGGCAATGCTTCCAAACGCGATAAAACTCTTCAGACATGGTTTCAACACACAGCCGCCCGAAGGCGGCTGGGCCATGTCTGAATGCTTTCGCCTTCGGGTATATCGTTTCAACACACAGCCGCCCGAAGGCGGCTGGGTTTTAAACTTTTAACGGGTTTAGGCGCGTCGCCTGTTTCAACACACAGCCGCCCGAAGGCGGCTGGAGCCTCTCTCAAAAGCCTTGCTCCATCAGGTTTCGCAGCCCCGATTTCGCTAGGCTCACAAGAAAAGCGCGAACGCGAGTATAACACAGCCTTTTCCGTTACACCCGCATTCGCAATATCCTGATTGTTAAAGAACAATCCCAATTCGCCAACCCTGCCGCATTTTCATGAGAACCGCAGGTTGGCGATTCACACAATCAACGTATCCTTAAACACATCCACCGCCGGTTTCGCACCGTGGTGCTCCACTTTGCGCCGCCATTTGCTGCCCAGATGGTAAAAGCGCAGGCTGTCGGTTTCGGGGTTGTAGGTTTTCAAAAGTCTATCTTTTAAAACAACCCACTGGTCGGGTGCGATGTCGCATTCAAACACCGAATACTGCACGCGCACGCCGTAGTCCAAACACAATTTCGCCACGCGCCGCAGTCTTGCCTGTCCTTCCGCGTCCTCCAGCGAAATATCGTAAGTAATCAGCATCAGCATTTTGCATTCCCATGTGCAGGCTGCTTTAGAGGTCGTCTGAAAACGTCCGACCTGTTTTCAGACGACCTGCAAACCTATCTCATCAAAAACGGCGGATATTCCGCCAAATCCCCGCGCAAGTGCCGCGCCAACAGCATGGCCTGAATATATGGCAGTAGCCCGATTTCCACTTCTTCGCCTAAAAACGGATGAATGATTTTCTCCTGCTTTTTCGCTTGCAAGGCTTGGAACAACAGCTTACGCGCATCGGCTTTCAGGCTTACCGCGCCGCTTGCCTCGGTAACAAAATCCTGCGGTTTGATTTGCCCTCGGTTAATCAGCGACAGCACCAACCTGTCTGCCCACCACGCGCGGAATTCTTCCAAAATATCCTGCGCCAAACTGTCGCGCCCCGGTCGGTCGGCGTGCAAAAAGCCCACCTGCGGATCTAGCCCCACGCCTTGCAGCGCGCCGCTGATGTCCTTGCCCAGCAGACTGTACACAAACGACAACAGCGCATTCACCCCGTCTCTGGGCGGACGGCGGTTGCGCCCGTCAAAAGTAAAGCCGCTTTTTTCGCTCAAAAGCTGCCCGAATACGCCGAAATAACGCGCCGCTGCATCGCCCTCAACGCCGCGCACCACGTCCAGCTCCGCCGCGCCCTTCAACTGCCGCAGCGAAATATTCAAAGCATCGACCGTACTTTGAATCGCCTCATTCTCGCCATAATTGCGAATCTGCCGCTGCAGCACCCGCTTACTCGCCTGAATCTTTGCCGCAATGATATTACGCGCAATCGGCACGGGATTTTGCTCTGACACCTGATACTGCGCCCGACGCAACAGCACATTGCCGCTCTGCCGCCCTTGAAGCCGTCCCAAGAAACGTCCGTTTTCGGTAAAAAACACCAAATTCACATTATTTTCGCTGCAAAACCCCAGCAAAAACGGCGACACCAGCACATTACCAAAACAGAAAATATGCCCGATGGAATGCACCGGCAACTGCGCCACCTTCTTACGCTCCTGCTCCACCACCAGCGTCTCCCGCTCCTTATGCAGATAGCTGCCTTGGGTGGTGATATAGAGCGTGTTTTGCAGTTTACGCATGGGGAAACTCCTTGGGGAGATATTTTTGTAGGATTGCTAGGTTGGGCTAGTTGATCATCGGTAGGTTACTGTTCTGCCTTATATTCGATGACATAATCCCCTAAAGGCAAATTTCCATTCTTATGTTTTAAATGGACATTAAAATCAAAAGTTTTTCCTACACCATAAGTTAATAAAATATCATCTCTATTTGTCTCATCAGGTATTGAAGTTAAAGCGGCTGAAAATTGTTTAGGAATCTCTTTAAAAGGAGGTTTGAATTTTCCAGTAATGGTTGCAATTTTAGATTGTCTCAGAACTTCAATAATTAATTCACCTGAAGCTTCCAATTCCGTATGAGATATAATTTTTTGACTAAATTGTACAACAGGAAAAGTCTGCCGATTAAATGAGTCAGTATTAATAGAGGGGAAAATTGCTTTGGCTCTTGCTTCAGCTAAAGATGTATTGTTCTGCATCTTGAACTAGATGCATTATCTCATTTAGTGTACTTCGAATTTCATTACTATTTGATTCATCTGGTAAATCTTTAATAAGCCGAGAGAACTCATCAATTTTTTCCTTTATCTCATCATCTTGCTTAAGTCCATCTGATAAATTTTACTTTCTGATGCTATGGCCGTATTTGTAAATATCAATGTATAAAAAAACAAAAATAATCGCATAACTAATATTTCCTTGAATTGCATATATCAATTTATTACTCACTCCCCAAACAACCCCATCACATACCCCACGCTCCTATCCCGTTTCCCCAGCAACTCCGGCTGGCAAATCTCCACCAGCGAGCAGGCTTTGCAGCGTTTGCCGTAGTCGGGCGGCGGGGTTTGGCCGTTGTTTAGAAGTTCGCGGACGGCAGCGATGGTGGCGCGTGTTTGGGCGCGCAGGTTATCTGAAAATACGACGGGGACGCGGTGGCGGGTTTGCATATACCACAGCGCACCCTCAGAGACGGTTTGCCCCGTCATTTCTTCCAAGCACAAACCTTGGGCGCAAAGTTGGATTTCGTCCATTGGGTCGGGTTTGGGCTTACCGCGTTTGTATTCCACGGGTTTCAGACGGCCTGTTTTCGTGTCCACTTCCACCAAATCCAACACGCCGCTGATGCCCAGCTTCTCCGCCGACACATGCACCGTCCGCTCAAAGCGCACGCCCTTGCGCGTTTCCGGCTCGCCCGAATCCACCCGCTCATGCAGCGCTTTGCCCTGCGCGGTCAAATAGTTCTCCGCCCACGCCTGCTCGTTGTGAATCAACGCGCATTGGCGCGGGCAGAAGGCGTAGTGTTGCAG
This sequence comes from uncultured Neisseria sp., assembly GCA_963533245.1. Lineage (GTDB taxonomy): Bacteria > Pseudomonadota > Gammaproteobacteria > Burkholderiales > Neisseriaceae > Neisseria. Next base: position 15,394 of record CAUSOO010000024.1, on the reverse strand, counting down.
GGCGGAAAGGGGAATCAGGCGCGTGTCCTGATTTTCCCCTTGGCTTTCGGTTAAAAGTGCGGTCATCTTTTTGAACGTTTTTAGAAGTTAAAAACCATCAAGGATTTCGGGTTTCAATGACGCTCCATTTCCCGTAACGGTAAGTTTTTCTTCAGTTATGTCCCCAATCAGTCCATCAATGGATTTATTTTTTATTTTTTCTTCAATAATTTCTTTTAACTTACCATGCACTTTGGCAGAAGAGTATTGTCCTGCTTTGCTGTTGTGTTCCCACCAGATAAGTTTCAACACCTGCATACTGCCTTCGGGACGGGCGGACGATGCGTCACCCTCAAAGAGTTTGGTGAGTACGGCTTTGATTTTTTCGGAATCGTCGTCTGAAAAGCCGGTGCGCTCGGCAAGCTGTGGCGACATGGCACCGAAGGCAACGTACACACCGTGATCAACGCGGTGTTTCATGCCCATACGTGCATTTTTTCCTTCCTTTTCATCACTATCAACGCTCTTCACAATTTGGTTGCTTGTAATACTAATGGGCGCGACACTAAATGCAGATTGAATGGTTACTGGTCCTCGGATAGCGATTGAAACGCCACTTCCACCTTCATCCCCTTTACCAAAAGCAAAAACTTGTCCGAATGCACGAACATCAAACCATTTCTGACAAGCCTGATTCTTGGTTTGATCTTTTTGCTTGCTTCCTTCAATTCCTTTTTTAACCTGAAAGGCTTTTTTCCCTAAACCATATTCTTCTGATTCTGCACGACTTTTTAAACTAGTCATGCCGTCTGTTTTCTTTTCATCTGACTGTACAAAAATGCTTTCACCACTATCTTGTAGACGGTCGCGGATTTTGCGTTTCAGGCACACATCAGTCATTTCACCATAATTTTGAAAATCGGCACGCGGGCGGTTACCGTTTAGAGGGTCGCCGTTAGGGTTGGCGTTAGTTACTTCCAAAATTAAGGCAAAGTCGATTTTTTTGGTTAAAGACATTTTTCATTCTCCATAATAAAGATTAATTGGTTTCTTCGGGTTTAGCTTTGCTGGCTTTAGCTACTTTACGTTTGGAAATTTCGCGGGCATTTTCCATTTTTTGGCAATGATAGCCCAAGAGAAATTCGCCGCTTAATTTTTCATCACAAACATAATCATCCCTTTGGAAAAGTTCCATAATTTCACCAATAGCCTGCTTATAGAAATCTTTTCCTTGACTAGTTAGATAATTTTTATATGGCACCAATTTCTCACTTTCAAGGTTTCGCCATGTACTGTATGGCCTTTGCGCAAACTGTTGGAAATAACGTTCTGCGTTAGTCGCACGAGTAGGCGTTTTTTTGCCATTTTGCAAATATAAGGCATACCACTCCATGCTTTCTGCTTGTGCAATTAATCGGCCATACAAATAATCGCGTGAGCGGTTTTCAGTATCTAAACTCATAGAATATCTCCGTTGTGATGGATATTTACGGGCGCGCCAGCCTTTGTATAGGGCGCAGGCGACGCCGATGTTTCTTTGCCAATTTGTAGAACGGATTTTTTCTCCGTCTTTTAGGCGATGATTGGCAAAAGGATTGCAGGCTACTTCAAAACTCTTTTGTACCAAATCTTCGGGAATCAGCACGGATGTTCCGCCAGAGATGACGGGCAGCAGTCGGGCATAAAGTTGTCTCCTTAATTTTCTATCCTTATCTTCAAATTCTGTTTTGGTTAATACTACTTTCGCAATACGTTCCAAGGATGGTGCAATAAAAGGCCAAGATGATTTATATTCTTGATACCAAGCAAAATCATCCTGCCATTCATCTAAGCCACAGAAATAATCATTCCTTAATTTTTCCTGATAAAATGTCAAAGACATTCTTCCACCTGTTTTTGATGGTTCATCAACTATTAATAAGGAAATCTGTTCATTGATGGCTAGCTTTTCTTTATAACCATGGAGTTTCTTCTTTAATTGTTCCGCACTTTCGAAACCAAGATTTGCTGAATGATCAACCTTATCTTCCGATAATAAAGAAGCATAAATATCATCTTCTTCCCAATAGAGACTTGATAGAAGTTTATCTTCATCCGATATGCAATTACTTGACCAGATCAAGATCACTTGCTTATCATTTCGTATTCCTTGTCGATTAATCAGCCATTTCAATGTACTAAATGCTTTGTGTGAAGCATTTTTCCCTAAAATTACAGCCTGACTACCTAACTCCGATTTAGCTCCATTATCTTTATCTCCATAAAATCTTCCCCGAAAGGTAAACCCAGTACTACCTCCATCGGCTGATACTAGTTTTGCATTACCGTTTATTCTTGGATAGGCTTCAGTCGGATAATCTAAATCCCCAGTAATATAACATAAAGACTTATAGCGACCTTTTTGTATCAAACTTTCTTGATACTCAATCCATTGATTCTGTATGCATGGCTTGTCCCATAAGTCCGAATGTAGATCACCTAACCCTGACATATCAATAGCCCAGACAATAGTTAAATCAAATGGATCATCTTTTCCTGATAACAATATATTGTCTTTAAAAGAAAATATCTCTTTATCCAATAAATCTTCAATCAATAATCCTTTTTGGATATATTGCAAAACGATTCCTATCTCCTGTAGATTTCCGAATTCAGCCCAGCCAGATAATTGACTTTCGTAAGATTCAAAACATTTTTTATATTTTTCTTTTTCCTTATTGGCAAATTTTTGTTTATCTTCATCAGTTCCGGTAAGAAATTTTTGCCATTTTTTCCCACCTTTCTGGGGAGCCTTTTTCCTCGCTATTTTATTAAGATACTCAATAGTCAAATATTTCTCTGCTGTTTTTGCAATATATTGCAACCCGTCATGTAACGCATAAGGCGCAATGGTTGAACCTGAACGTTTTGATGAATCTTCAGTTATCTGAATTGGTAATTGCTTTTTAATTGGTTCTGCTCCAACCAATTCTGCTTTGTCATTTAAGATAACCTTTAAATGAACCGCTTTAGACATATGAAACGGCAATGCCAAGTCCTCATCATCCAAACCTTTTTCTTGAACGTATTCATATGTCTGATAAAGTTTCTGCATCCAGCTCATAATTCCAGCTCCTTGGCTTCATCTTCCACTGGTTTCACATTCTCGCCGCGCTTGAACGGTTTTTCAGGCCGCATTTTGCGGATAAATCGAGTTTTCAGACGACCTCCTATATCATCGATGCTTGGAAACTCAATCACACCGTTTTGCATATTCGCCATCCAAAAGCGGCTGATCAATTCGGGCTTTCCTGTTTCTTCGGGATAGCCAAAACTGTGGAACATCAGGCCGAAATCTAAGTTGTCGATTTCATCGTAAAATCCTGCTTTCCCATCTCGACTTGAGCTGCCAAATTCGCAAGGCTCGACATAGCCTTGGCAATCGCGCGTGCCGAGAAAAATATCCTGCCGCCCTCCGCGTTCCAGCATTCTTCTGGCAATAGCGATGTGTTTGCCAAAATTGCGGTCGCCTGCCAATTCTTCCCAATGCTCGTTCCATTCAAAATGGGCTTCCACTTGGTATTCCACGTCCTGCAAAAAGGTGTAAATCGCCAAAGTATGATCTATGCCTTTGGGTGATTCCCACTGTCTTGGTTTGGTGGATTTGCTTTGGGTGCGGATGGGTTTCATCACGCGGATGCGGTCGATATGCCAAATCAACGTGGGTTTCCAATAAATGCTTTTGACAATACCTTTAATGGCCTCGTATGTCGGCACTTGGTAACTGAATTTTTCGCCGCCAATTTTGGTAACAGGGTCGGTAAACAAAGCTTGCCGTCCCCATACACGGAAACTGATTTTGCTGTCCATATTGCTCCTATAAATCGTAAAAAGTCATTTCGCTTGTTTCGTCTAAAGACAAGCCGAATTCATCGTTGTAATAGCGTTCATCCAAATAATAAATGCCCGAACTTTCAATGGTTTCATGCAGGGCATTTTCTTTTTGCAATTTATCCCAAACGTTGGGGAAGACGTTCACGCTGTAACGCTGGGCTTTTTTCTTTGCATCATACATTTCTTTCGGATCCCATTCACCGCAAAGTTGGGCAATGAGTTCCGCACCTTCGCCATACGGCACAATCACGGCGTGTGTTGGCGCGTCAATAACTTGGAAAATACGTCCCGCACTTTTAAAAGACTGCATAAGTAACGGATACAAATCACGATTTCTCAAAATATCATTTTTTAGATAGCCACTAAGTTTTGCACCTCTATTAAAGCAGTTATCGCTCAACCAATGCAGCAAACCATCATTTTTAGCTTTCCCATTTATGGGATACACCATTTCATTACTACGGTTGTAAAAATAATATTCAAAATATCGCTTCATCGCTTCTGGCTGCAAAATATCCTGCCCGGCAAAATCGCGAAACACGCGTTCGGCATGGGTTTTGCCTGCCTGAATATCGGGCAATATCCGTGTAAAATCCTGCTCCTGCAAATTCAACACCCAAACCTGTCCTTTGCCTTCTTTCTCGCCATGCCGGTTGCAACGCCCTGCCGCTTGGGCAATGCTGTCCAATCCGCCTAAGGCACGAATCACGCAAGCCATGGAAATATCCACACCGGCTTCAATCAGCTGGGTGCTGATGCAGATAACGGGTTGTTTGTTTTTCAGACGAGCTTTGATAGTGTCAAAAATCGCTTTGCGGTGAGCCGCGCATTGGTTGGTGCTGAGATGGAATAAGGCTTCGGATGGCACGTTTTGCCCCTTGCAATACTGATAAAGCTCTTGCGCCCATTTTTTTGTATTGACAATAAACAGGCAGCTTTGGGTCGTCTGAAACTGTTCCAGCAAAAATGTGCCTGCTTCTTCTACATTCCAGCCGCCTGCTTTTTCGTTGAATCGGATTTCTACGCGCGATAACTTTTTATAAAGCTCTTCTCTTTGCTCATCAGTTCCCATGATTTCGGCATGTGCAGGCTGCTTTAACAAACCGCGCGCGGCAATGCTTTCCCTTTTGCCTTCAGGGAAATTCTGCAAACCCGATTCACCGAGCAAAGGCTGCGTCGCCGTACACAAAACCGCCGTGCTTTTGCCAAATGCCGTCAACCAGTTCAGCACATTGCAAAATAAATGTACGCATTTCACGGGCAGGGTTTGGATTTCATCAAAAATCAGCACCGCATTGGTCATCGGGTGGATATGCCGCGCGCCGCGCGTACCGCCGCCGAACCAAGCATCCAAAAACTGCACCATCGTGGTAAATACAATGGGCTTATCCCAGTTTTCGGACAGCAGTTTGTCCTGCCAGCTTTGCTTTTCGGGTTCTAAATTGGAGTGGTGTTCGAGCACCCACTTCTCACATTCTGAACATTCTCTACATGAATGAAATTCACCATTGTCATCTTCTTTCAAATCTAAACAATAAATTTTACGGACTTCTTCCGCGTTTTGATCAATGATGGAAGTATAGGGAATGATGTAGATGATGCGGTCGAGATTGTGCTTTTGCGCATGATGCAGAGCGTAGCGCAGACTGGCCAATGTTTTGCCGCCACCGGTCGGTACTGTGAGTGTATAAATGCCTTGAGAATCTGATGCTCTTTTTAGACAGTCGTCTGAAATTTTGCGGCGGATTTCGTCAATAGGTTTGATTTCTTCGGCAGGACGATTTTCAAAACCTGCTAATTTGGCTTCCAATTTATCAATTGCTGATTGCCAATCTGGTTTTTCCGCCAAGCGGCGGACTTCTTTTTGCGCTTCCCGCTCAAAATCTGAGCTGTTAATACGGTCGGCATCAATCAGGCAGCTAAACAGGAAACGGGTTAGGCAGCCGAGATAAAATTCTTTGATTTTGTTATTGGTGGCTTGGTCAGAGAGAATCGGTTTCACTGCATTTAGCAGGCTGCGAATCAGGTTTTCACCGGCCAGTTTTTCCGCTTTTTGCTTAACGACTTCATCGGCTTTTTGCTCGCATTCTGCCAAGTGTGTTAATTCATCTGCCTTCTCAAACCGCTTTTTCCAAACGGCGTTGCCTCCGTCGTCCAAACAGTCAATCAAGCCTTCGCCATGGTGTGAGGCAATACACAAACCTAATATCTGTCCACACAGTTCACCGATGCCCTTATCTTTAATTTTATCTCCATGTTTATTAGATTTATCAGATTTTCTCAATTCGCGGTAAACCCATTGCGCGCCGGCGGTTGAATGGTCTCCTCCTTTAAAACTATCTTCGTCATCTTGATCAAAATTGAACCCAATATTATTAACCCTGCTAATGTAGTTTTGGAATTTTTGGGAATATTTACCGAAATCGTGCATGAGTCCGAGTAACTCGCCCGCCTGATCCAAATCCAGCTTGGCTGCTAATAATTTGGCGATCTCGGCGGTTTCTATTAGATGCGCTTGCAAAGATTGAGGCTGCCCGTCCGATTTGCGGACGTGGGCAATATAGTCAAAATTCACGTCAATTCTCCAAATTTAAAACGCGCAAAATTTAACGAACAAGCCCTATAAATGGCTTAAAGGATTGAAAATCGAAAATCTGTGGAATGAGGTCGTCTGAATGACGGATAAAGGAGATATTTAGGGATTTAAGATGTTATTATTTTATTTGTTATATTTTCCGAGAATAATACAGCATTTGTAATAAATAACAATATCAATTTGACTATTTCTGAAGTTTTAGGATAAAGGAAGCGGATCAAGTTATGGCGTAAATTCCTAAAATAGTGGGACATAGATAGAATGGAGGTAGGTTTTCAGACGACCTTTGTCGTATAGATGGGTTAAACTCGGTAGGATGCGGCTGTGCTTGCCTGATTCCGTACCCAAGCCGTTTTGTTTTACTATACAATCATATTGCTGCCGACTGCTTGTTTGCTGCAGTCTGCATCGGCATGCGGATAGTGCGGACGCTGTTTGCGTTTTGGAAAATGCGGCAAGATGTTTATTTGCCAGTATTTTTAAGCATCGGCTGAAGCCTGTATCGGTTTGCCCCAGGTCGTCTGAAATTCCGAAAAAGAAAATTCATGTCAAACACCCCATTCTTCAAAACCGACTGCCCGAGCTGCGGCGCGCCTGTTGAGGCGCATTCCGCGACAGCCGTTACGCTGGTGTGCGGCTACTGCAACAGCATGCTGGTGCGGCAGGATGACAGTATCGTCGATTCCGGACGCGATTCCGCTTTGTTGGAAGATTTCAGCCCGCTGCAAATCGGCACGACAGGGACATACGTTACCCGCCCATTCACCTTGGTCGGACGGCTTCAGGTGCAATACGACGACGGTGTGTGGAACGAATGGTATGCGCTGTTTGATGACGGGCAAACTGGTTGGCTGTCTGAATCCGGCGACCTGTATTCCATGACGCGCTTGGTTGGATCGCCTGAAGTTGTGCCGGACTTTCACGACGTTGTGCCGGGCGGTTGCAATTTCAATTTTCAAAATAAAAACTTTGTTCCGTCGGATAAGCGTGAAATCAGCCTCAGAAAATCGGCGGCTCAGGGCGAATTGCCGTTTAAGCTGACTGCAGATACGACAAGTAAAGTCATAGACTGGCGATGCTCAGGTCTTTTTCTGACGATAGATTACGGCGACGATCCTCCCGAAATCTATTACGGCAGTATGGTCGGTCTAAATGAACTGAAACTGCAGAATACCCGTACCGATGACCAAATCCGTGAAACGGCAGGTCGTCTGAAAGGCAGTCATCATTCGGAAAATTGTCCGAATTGCGGGTCGTCCGTCCATTGGTTGAGCGGTGTCACCGATTTTCTGATTTGCCCGAGCTGCGGCAGCCAATTGGAAGTCGGTAAGGAAAAAGCGCGGCTGATTACTGCCAATGCCATGCGTGTGGCGCAGGATAAACTGTTTACCCTGCCTATCGGCACGCAGGGTCGTCTGAATGACAATGATTATTTTGTGATGGGTGCAGTCAGGTATTCCGAACTGGACCCCGATGCGACTTATGAATATATGTTTGAAGGCAAACGGCGGATACTGTCGCCGGTCGGTTGGTGGGTCGAATACCTGCTTTACAATCCGCAAAAAGGCTTTTTGTGGTTGGTCGAATCGTCCGACGGCGAGTGGAGCCAGTCTGAAACGCAAAACAATTGGCCGCGTTTAAACAGCGCCCGCAAACCGCAAGGTTGTGATGAACTTTATTCCTACGGCGGCAAAGTCGAAGTCGCCGCCGGCGCGTTTTACTGGCATATCCGTTCGGGTGATTTGGCGTATTACACCGACTACCAAGTCGGCAGCAACAGCAAACTGTGTGCCGAGCTGACCGAACACGAGCTGGCATGGAGTAAAAGTACGCGCACTACCTACGGCAAAGTTGCCGGCGCTTTCGGTTTGCAGGCGGAAGCGCCCAGATACACGGCAAAAATGAACGCAGACGGGGTCGATAACCAATTGCGGTTTGTCATGATCGCCATCTTGGTTGTCGTCAACCTTCCTGCGCTGCTGACCGACGGCAACTCTGCCTCATTTACCGTCATCTTTATAGGAACTTGGTTGTTGTGGACTATGGGCAAAGAAGACGAGGACGAGGATTAACATGTCGAGAGCCACTTACATCATTTTCAGCACCATTATCATCATCATCTCCATGATCATCAGCTACGGCTCTTCCGAATCCGACGGCTCGCGTATGCATTCCGGCGGCTATTACGGCGGCGGAGGTTTCTCCGGAGGCCATAAATGACCCATATCCCCGGCAATCACGGTCTTTTAGATTTATATGGCTGTGATGAAGCTGTCTTGAAAGACGAAGGTCGTCTGAAAACCGCCCTCAAAGCCGCTGCCCAAGCCGTAGGAGCCACCATCCTCGCCGAGCGTTTCCACACCTTTGGCGGTGCAGGCGGCATTACCGGCATCTTATTGCTCGCCGAATCCCACATCAGCATCCACACTTGGCCGGAACACCGCTTCGCCGCCATAGACGCATTTATCTGCGGCGGCATGAAGTTGGAAAAAGTGAAGGAAGTATTGTGCAGGGAATTGGCGGCGGAACGAGCCGTTTGGACGGTAGCGCAACGTGGCGAAGGAATACTGGACGATACGCAGCCGCCAATAGAATAATATAGTGGATTAAATTTAAATCAGGACAAGGCGACGAAGCCGCAGACAGTACAGATAGTACGGAACCGATTCACTTGGTGCTTCAGCACCTTAGAGAATCGTTCTCTTTGAGCTAAGGCGAGGCAACGCCGTACTGGTTTAAAGTTAATCCACTATAAAACCTGTAAAGGTCGTCTGAAACAGTCTCAATCTGTTTTCAGACGACCTCATTTTAAAACCCCCAAAAATATTCTCACTAAGAACATCAAGGAACCAAAATGCACTTACGCACTTCCATCATCCTCTCTTTATCCGTGCTCTCTTTAGGCGCGTGTATCAGCAACCCAAGTTCGGCACCCACCAGTTCTTTATCATCAACACCCATCAACCCATTCGCCAAAGACTACATCTATTATTTCGAGCATCTCGACGAAGCCAAAGCTAAAAACGAACAATGTTTGAAAGACGGCGTGTTTAAAAAAGTGGGCGTTGATATGGAAAACGCCGATGAACGACAAATGATTGCGGAGTATCCCGACGATATTTTGATGCTCAATCCCGGCAACAACGAATTATCTCCCTGTTTCGCCGCATGGACGGCAAACAATGCTGCGGAACCGCTGCGCAAATGGCAGGAGGAAAATGCGAAAAAAGAAGCGACTAATCAAAAATTTGAAAAGCAGGTCAGCCAGTTCAAAGCCGAATGGGAAAAGAAATACGCCAATGAAGATTGGAACACATTCTACCCCGAGGCTTTGCGTAAAGAATCTGTTCAAGCGCGGAATAGAAAAAACCGATTGGAAGATCGGGCCAAAAGAGAAGCCATCGACCGCATTTTTGTCGATAAGGCAGAGCCGTTCTTGAATGAATTGAAAACAAAAAACATTGAAACATTGGCCCAAGAAATTCCACAAAGCTGTCGTAAGGGAGCTTGGGATCTTATTCCTTCGTGTAAAGCCTATTATCATGTTTTAAAGGATAAATTCTCAGAAAAAACATTATCCGAATTGGCGGGTATGGAAAAACAATATAAAGGTGCTAAGCATCTGCCTGCTACCGTTCAGTCGGCTGCCTACCGTTCTGCGGTGGAGGGGAATTCAGAAAAAATGGATAAAGCATTAATGCTGGACTATCGCAAACGCAATACCGAATATATGCAATGTGCTAAAAAAATCGGCGATAAAATAGCAGCGACACCGTTTCAGATGGATAAAACCGGAGATTACACCTTTTCCTTTTATTCAGAACTTTATCCAGAATGCGTCATTACGAATCAAGTCATGGAAAGGTTGGAGCTGCCATCCAATTTAAGTAAGGTTGTTGACAGAGAAGTGTGGATGAAGTTAGGCAAACACATCTGGGAAACGGAAGCAAACCACGAAAAAGAATACGAGCAGTTGGAAAAAGCGCCTGAGGTCGCACAAACCAAAACAATCTTGGCTCAGAAATACGCCCAAACACCTTGGCAAAATTTCATAAGTACCGTAGAAAAAGACTATCCGACGACTATAGCAGACATTTTCTCGGGTACGAAAGAGGAACAGAAGCAGAAACAAAAGCAGCATCAGATAATGGTCATAGCATTGAACCAGGTGTTTACTGACAAAATCCAGCCTCTCGTGGATGAATTGGCGAAAAAAAGCATCGATCAACTGATTGCCGAAATACCTGCCAGCTGTCGCGATGAAAGAAAAATAGATTGGTTAGCAGATAGTCAATGTGATGCATATTCCCGCGCTCTCTCAAAAAAATTTCAAAATCAGACGTTAGAAGAGCTTTCCGCTTCAAAAGATAAATATGAAAATAAAGATGAAGAGGGGCTTTCACGGGTTTATATAGCCTACTCTTTGGCATTGCATGAAAAAGAGAGAAAACAATACCTTGAACTGAACAATGATGATACCAAGCGAGAAGCGGCATATAGGCAATGTATCAAAAATATCAGTGGAATCATCGAAAAATCATATATTTCAGAAGAGGATAGTGCTTCTTCGTATGCTAGGCGGGCGCCGGGATGCCTAGCGTTTAGCTCTAGTCTTCGAATTGAAGAGTCACGTTTCGACTACTTTACTGAAACGCTGCTTAATAAAAAACGTTTCCAACAAGCATCCGCAGTCAAACAAAATTGATGGAAACATTTCATCAAGAGGTCGTCTGAAACCGTTGTGTCTAGGTTTTCAGACGACCCCATTTTTAAATTTTAAAAATATCCTGACTAAGGAACTAACAATGCGCTTACGCACTTCCGCCATCCTCGCTTTATCTGCCCTCTCTTTAGGCGCGTGTATCAGTCAGCCAAATTCGGCATCTACCGGTTCCCAATCTCCTGAGCCCATCAATCCTCTCGTCAAAGACTATATCTATTACTTCGAGCATCTTAACGAAGCCAAAACTAAAAACGAACAATGTTTGAAAGACGACGTGTTTAAAAAAGCGGGCGTTAATATGGAAAGTGTCGGTGATCGACAAATGATAGCTGAGTTTCCCGACGATATTATGATGCTGAATCCTGAAAACGCCGAATTATTACCCTGTTTCGCCGCATGGACGGCAAATAATGCTGTAGAGCCAATGAGTAGATGGAGAGAGGAAAATACGGAAAAAGAAGCGCTGAAACAAAAATTTGAAAAGCAGGTCATCCGGTTCAAGGCAGAGTGGGAAAAGAAATACGCCAATGAAGATTGGAATACATTCTACCCCGAGGCTTTGCGTCAAGAATCCGTTGACTCACAGAATAGACAAAACCGATTGGAAGAGCTTGCCAAAAGAGAAGCCATAGACCGTATCTTTTTTGATAAGGCAAAGCCGTTTTTGAATGAACTGAAAACAAAAAACATCGAAACACTGACCCAAGAAATCCCGCAAAGCTGTCGAGAGGGAGCTTGGAACCTTATCCCTTCATGCAAAGCCTATTACCATGCTTTAAAAGAGAAACTTTCGGAAAAAACAGTATCTGAATTGTCAGACATGGAAAAACAATATAATGACGACGGGCATTTATCTGCTTCCATTTTGTCAATGGCCTACCGTTCTGCATTGGAGGTTAGTTCGGAAAAAATGTCTGCGGTTTTAATGTCGGATTACCGTAAGCTCGATGCCGAATACACGCAATGTGTTAAAAAAATCAGGGATAAAATTAAGACAATACAGATTACTTACTATAGAGGAGACACTCCATCCGAGTATTTTGAATCTTATCCCGAATGCGTCATTACGAATCAAGTCATGGAACAGTTGAATCTGCCTGCCGATTTAAGTGAGGCTGTTAACAGAGAAGTTTGGATGAAGCAATTCAAACAACGCTGGAAAGAGGGGGAAGACAGCCAAAAAGAACAGGAGCAGTTGGAAAAATCGCCCGAATTTGCACAAACCAAAACAATTTGGGCACAGAAATACGCCCAAACACCTTGGCAAAATTTCAGAAGTGCCGTAGAAAAAGACTATCCGAGTATGGTAAACATTTTCTCGGGAACGGAAGAGGAGCAGAAGCAGAAAAAGATAATGTCTATGGTGTTGGAACAGATGTTTACTGACAAAATCCAGCCTCTCGTGGATGAATTGGCGAAAAAGAGCATCGATAAACTGATTGCCGAAATGCCCGCCAGCTGTCGCGGCGAAGAAGCAATAGATTGGCGAGAAGATGTTCGGTGTGACGTACCTTTCCATGCCCTTTCAAAAAAATTTCAGAATCAGACTTTGGAAGAACTTTTCACTTTAAAAGATAAATATGAAGAAGGGCATTCATTGGCTCAGACAGCCTACTATTTGGTATTGAATGAAAAACAGACAAAACAATACTTTGAGCTGAACAAAGATGATGCCAAGCGAGAAGTGGCATATAGGGAATGTCTCAAAAAGATCAGTGGCGTCATCGAGAAATCAAATGTTTCAGAAATGGATGATGGATCTTCGTATGTGAGACAGGTGCCCGGATGCCTGGCGTTTAGCTCTGATGTCTCGGTTGAATCATTACGTTTCAGAGACTTAATCGATACCCTGCTTTATAAAAAACGTTTCCAACAAGCATCCGCAGTCAAACAAAATTGATGGAAACATTTCATCAAAAGGTCGTCTGAAACCGTCTTGATGTTTTCAGACGACCAGTCAGAACCCTAAACCGACATTCAACCCATGCCGACACGCCGTCAATTCCTCAGTTACACCGCCGCGCTTGCCGCCGCTTCCTCTTTCTCTTGGCTGACTTACAACCGCCTCAACCGCAAACCGCCGGTTTCCGTCAACCGCGTCGGGCTGCCGTTGGGGCATTTGTTGCGCGACGGGAAATTGCTCAGCCCGCCGACTCGACGTTACGAGTGCAATACGCTGATACTCGGCGGCGGCGCGGCGGGTTTGGGGGCGTTGTGGTATTTGGCGAAATACGGTCATCGTGATGTATTGTTGGTGGAAGGGTTCGAGCGCAACGGCAACAATGCTGCCTACGCCGCTTCAGACGGCCTGAAAGCGCCGAGCGGCGCGCATTATCTTGCGTTGCCGTCGAAAGAGAGCGCGTATGTGCGCGAGATGCTGGCGGATTTTGGTATCTTGCAATCGGACGGCAGCTTCAGGGAAACCGATTTGGTTTACGCGCCCGAGTCGCGCCTTTTGTATCAGGATAAATGGCAGGAACACTTTTTGCCGAAAGAAGATACGGATTCCAAACGTTTTTTTGATTTAATCGGTCGTCTGAAACAGGCTTACGGCAGCGACGGCAAAAAGATTTTTGCTATTCCGATAGCCCTGTCATCGGCAGACGAAACGTGGCGCAAACTCGATAGCCTGACGTTCAAACAATGGCTTGCGCAAGAGGGCTATACCTCGACCGAGCTTCTTTGGTATCTTGATTACTGCTGCCGCGACGATTACGGGCAAGGCATAGCGCAAGTATCCGCCTTTGCCGGACTGCATTACTTCGCCTCCCGCAACAGCGCGGAAACCGTCCTCACTTGGCCCGAAGGTTTGGCGCATCTTTCTGAAAACCTGCGCCGCCATGCCGGTTTGCAGGAAGGTTGGCAATGGTCGTCTGAAAACCGCATCCGCCTCGACAAACCCGCTTCCGCCAACGCATCCGCCGTCAAAATCAAACCGCTTTCAGACGACCGTATCGAAGTTTGGCTGCGCGACAATTCAAGCGGCGAAACCGTCGCCCTGACCGCGCAACACGTTATTTCCGCCATGCCGCTGATGGTCGCCGCCCGCATCATCGAAAATCCCGCGCAATACGGTTTGAACATCCCCGAATACGCCCCGTGGTTGGTCGCCAATTTCGAGCTGCACAGCTTCCCGAAAGAAAAAAACAACAGCGAAACGGCGTGGGATAACGTCATCTACGGCAGCCAGGGGCTCGGCTACGTCGTCGCCACCAACCAGCTCATCCGCGTCGCCCGCCCTGAGCGCACCATCTTCACCGCTTACGCCGCGCTCAACCACGACACTCCGCAAGCCGTCCGCCGCCAACTGCTCGAAGCCTCCGACGAAGAACTGCGCGACTTGGCCGCCAAAGACTTGATCGCCGCCTACGGAGAGAGCTTCTGGCAACACGTTTCCCACGTTGATGTTACGGTACGCGGACACGGCATGAGCGTACCGAAAGTCGGTTATCTGAACGACGAATCTTTGTTAAAAATCAGAAACCGCGCGTCAGGATTGCTGTTTGCCCACAGCGATTTAAGTGGCTATTCGGTATTCGAAGAAGCCTTGTATTGGGGCGTAGAGGCGGCGAGGAAGGTGTTGGAACGGAGGGATGGTTGAGTTTTATGTTGGTTGGATTATTTTTCGTCTCGCCTAGCGCGGATGCCAAATAATCGGTGCTATAATCCCGCTTCGTTTGAATATTTAAATCTCAAAGGAAACCGTATGAAATCTCTGAGTTTTTCCCTGATGCTTGCTTTGGGTTTGGGCAGCACCGCCTTTGCTTATGCGGAAAAAAATTTGCCCTTGAATGAAACGGGCTGCATCGACCAACCTATGAAGGTCAAACGCGGCGAGGTGTACAGCTTTAAAGTGATGGAAGACAATGGCTTAATACTTTCATTCGCGCCCGTCAGCCCTAATGTGGTTGTGAAAGACCCGAAAGGCAAACGCGTTGCTTTGGAGGTGGGCGCGGACGGCGATACGCCTGAAGACCGCTTCAGCTTTGCCGAAATCAACCAAAAAGGACGCTACACCATCCGCTTCCCACGCGCGGGCAAGATTGATTCTTTGTGCGTCAACGCAGCCAATTAGGATAAACGTCAAGCCGAACCATGCTTGAGCGGGTTCGGCCGCAGTAAGGGAAAGGTCGTCTGAAACAGTTACCCAAAACTGTTTTCAGACGACCTTTTTATAGTGGATTAACTTTAAACCAGTACGGCGTTGCCTCGCCTTAGCTCAA
>CAUSOO010000023.1:0-32593 GCA_963533245.1 uncultured Neisseria sp. | reverse complement strand
TTGTTATGGAAGAATTATGAAGCCGTCTATCTTAGAAAAACTACAACAACTCAGCAACCGACTGGAAGAAGTCACCCACCTCCTCGGACAGCCCGAAGCCACGTCCGACATGGACAACTACCGCAAGCTCACGCGCGAACACGCCGAATTGACGCCCGTGGTCGAAGTGTTCCAAAACTATCAACTGGCGCAAAGCGACTTGGCGGATGCCGAAGAAATGCTGTCCGATCCCGAAATGAAAGACTTTGCCGCCGAAGAAATCGAAGCGGCGAAAACCAAAATCGACACGCTCGATACCGAACTGCAAAAACTGCTGCTGCCCAAAGATGCCGACGACGACAAAAATATCTTCATCGAAGTGCGCGCCGGAACGGGCGGCGACGAAGCCGCGCTGTTTGCAGGCGACTTGCTGCGCATGTACAGCCGCTACGCCGAACGCAACCGCTGGCAGGTCGAAATCGTTTCCGCCAACGAAAGCGAGTTGGGCGGCTATAAAGAAGTCATCGCCCGCATTGTCGGCTTGGGTGCCTACAGTCGTCTGAAATTCGAATCGGGCGGCCACCGCGTGCAGCGCGTCCCCGCCACCGAAAGCCAAGGCCGCATCCACACCTCCGCCTGCACCGTCGCCGTCATGCCCGAAGCGGACGAACTCGAAGACATCGAACTGAACCCCGCCGACCTGCGCATCGACACCTTCCGTGCATCCGGCGCGGGCGGTCAGCACATCAACAAAACCGACTCCGCCGTCCGCATCACCCACCTGCCCACCGGCATGGTGGTCGAATGCCAAGACGGCCGCAGCCAACACGCAAACAAGGCGCAGGCAATGAAAGTCCTCGCCGCCCGCCTGAACGACGCGCAAAAACGCGAAGCCCAAGCCAAAGAAGCCGCCGAACGCAAATCCCTTATCGGCAGCGGCGACCGCAGCGAACGCATCCGCACCTACAACTACCCGCAAGGCCGCGTGACCGACCACCGCATCAACCTTACCCTGCACAAGCTGGATTTTGTGATGGACGGCGACTTGGAAGAAATCACCAACGCCCTGATTGCCGAACATCAGGCTGAGCTTCTGGCGGCAATGGGCGATTGATGGAACGGTTGACGCTTGGTTTCAAAGTGTGACGGCAGGCTTGATGGTGGGCAAACAAGCTTTGCCGCAACGTAAGTCAAATCCCAGCCGTCGCCCGCCGTCCTTTCCGTAACCATAAAAATCCTATGCGGAAATGACGGCGCTCCTAAAAAGCCTTCCCATCGTCTTCAAACGCAAGCCCGGATAAACCGGTTTTCCCAGTCTTCCAACAATCCGCCCCTTTTTCAGACGACCCATCCCAAGCCATGAACACCCCGCTCACCCGCCGCCGTTTTTTTGCCATCGCCGCCCTGACTGCCGCCGGAGTGGCCGCGCCCTTCCTCCTGAACCGCAACCGCCCTGCCCCGTTACCAACTATCGGCGAGCCCGTCATTTGGAAAGGCATCGCGCTGGGTTCCGGCGCCGAACTCCGTCTCTTCGGCGTTGACCGCAAAGAAGCCGAAATCCTCGTCAACAAAGTCCTCGCAGAAGTCGCCCGCCTCGAAAAAATCTTCAGCCTCTACCGCGAAGACAGCCTCATCAACCGACTGAACAAAGAAGGTCGTCTGAACAACCCACCGCCCGATTTCCTCGCCCTGTTGAGCATCTGCCGCGACATCCACGCCCTGACAGACGGCGCGTTCGACCCCACTGTCCAAGTGTTGTGGAATCTCTACGCAGACCATTTCCGCCGCAACCCGCGTGCCGAAACCCCGCCGTCCGAACCGGACATCCGGCGCACCCTCAAGCTCGTCGGCTTCAAACACGTCGTCTTCGACCAAAAAGCCATCCTCTTCGAACAAAAAGGCATGGGCTTATCCCTCAACGGCATCGCCCAAGGCTACATCACCGACAAAATCACCGCCCTGCTGCAACAACACGGCATCCGCCAAGCCCTCGTCGATATGGGCGAAATCCGCGGCTTCGACACCGACAACCAACGCACATGGAACGTCGGCATCCGCAATCCCCAAGACGAAGAAGCCACCCTCCTGACCATCCCCATGCAAAACCAAGCCTTCGCTACCTCAGGCGGCTACGGTACCGTGATGGACGAAGCCGGCAAGTTCACCCACCTCTTCGACCCGCGCACCGGTACTGCCACACCGCGCTACCGCAGCGTCAGCGTCATGGCGCCGACCGCCGCCGTTGCCGATGCCTTCTCCACCGCGTTCTCCATCATGGACGAAGCCGCCATCCGTACCGCCGCGCGCGCCAAACAGGCAAAAGTCTGGCTGGTCATGCCCGACAACCGCATTGAAACCCTAGCCTGAACGACTTATCCGCTAAAATGGTGTACTACAAAGAAACGCAGCTATAAGGTCGTCTGAATGCCCAAACTCCATCAAATCATCGAACGCCATTGGCAACGCCCCAATCCGTTTTTATCTTTCCTGCTCAAACCCTTATCCAAACTGTTTGCCAAAATTGCGGCGAAACGGCGCGATGATTTCGTTTCAGGTCGTCTGAAAAGCGAAAAGCTGCCCGTGCCTGTGGTCGTGGTCGGCAATATCCACGCGGGCGGGACGGGGAAAACGCCGATTGTCGCCGCGCTGGTATCGGGTTTGCAGGAAAAGGGCGTCAAGGTCGGCATCATCAGCCGGGGCTACGGGCGCAAGAGCAAAGAGGTTCATGTATTGAATGCCAAGAGCCGTGCGGAAGATGCGGGCGACGAGCCTTTGCTGCTGTTCCGCAAAACCGGCGTGCCGACGGCGGTAGGCAGCAGCCGTGCGGAGGCAGGCAGGGCGTTGCTGGCGGCGCATCCCGACATCGAGCTGATTGTGGCGGACGACGGCTTGCAGCATTACGCCCTGCGGCGGGATGTGGAAATCGCTGTGTTTCCGGCGGCGGATACGGGGCGAACGGATTTGGATTTGCTGCCCAACGGCAGTTTGCGCGAATCTTTGTCGCGGCTGGATTCGGTGGATGCGGTCGTCGTCAGCGGCGGCAAGGCGGATGCGTCGTTTGCGCCGTCTGAAAATATGTTTCACAGCCGCATCGAAACGGGACAAATTTACCGTTTGAACCATCCGTCCGAATTACTGGATACAGGTCGTCTGAAAAACCAAACCGTCGCCGCCGTGGCGGGCATTGCCAAACCGGAGCGTTTTTTCGATTCGCTGCAAAACATGGGCATCACGTTGAACCAAACCGTCGCGCTGCCCGATCATGCCGACATCACAGCGGCAGATTTGCCCAATGCGGACGCGGTCATTATTACGGAGAAAGATGCGGTCAAGTTTTCAGACGACCTCAATCTGAATCATGTATGGGTGTTGCCTGTTTGTGCGATAATCGAACCTGATTTGTCGGCGTTTGTATTGGAACGGCTGAAAGATTCCCGACAGGTCGTCTGAAATCAATTGATTCTTTGTTGCTGTTTGTCTTGAATAATAAGGAAATTTATGAACCTGAAAAAACTGCTGCTCACTTTCGTTGCCATTGCCGCCTGTTCCGCCGCAACAGCCGCGCCTCCAAGCGATAAGTCTTTAAATAGATGGATGGAAGTCCAGCATCTCGAACGCGACTTTCTCAAAAATTTGACCAACATGGCGGAAGCACAAAACCGACAGCTCATGCAACCGATCATCTCCTCATATCCACCGGAACTGCAGCCGCAATTACAAGCCGCGTCAGACCGTTATATGAACAAAGTGTTTAAAGCTTATTTCACACCGCAACTTAGAAACAAATTAATGAAAGAAATAAAAAAAGTTGCCAAGGACGAGTTCACTCAACAAGAGATTGATGCCATGATTGCGTTTTACGAGACTCCCGTAGGACAATCTATCGTGGAGAAAAATTCGGCATTCATAAAAAAACTCGCCAATATAGGGGCAAGCGAAGCGGATATGAAAGAAATAGAAACAATCAGCGAACACTACCTAATTGAATTTGAAAACGAAATTAAAAAAATATTGTCTGAAGAATGTACCCCCTAAACCTTAAACAGGAGAAAAAGATGAAACTGAAAACCTTATTATTGCCCTTCGCCGCGTTGGCATTGTGTGCCAACGCATTTGCCGCTACACCCAGCGACGCGTCGCTGGAGCGTCTGTTTGAAGTGCAGAAGATGGATGCCTTGTTGGAACAGTCTTTCCAAAGCATGGAAGGCATTGTGCTTTCCGATCCGAATGTACAGAAATTTTTGAAAGATGCGCCGGAAGACAAACGTCCGCAGTTGGAAGCAGTCTTGAAAAAGTATGCAACCCGGTCGATTGCCGAAATCAACACGCCGCAAGTGCGCGCCCAGTTGCGTAAAGCCGCTTTAGACGGCATGAAGACGGTTTATACGCAGGAAGAAGTTAACGCATTGATTGGCTTTTACAGCACGGCGGTAGGTCAATCGATAATGGACAAAACGCCGCGCTATCTTGAGGCGACGATGAAACCGATGATGAACATCCTTGCCGGCAAATACACCCAATCCAACGAAAGCGCAAACTTGAGGCGCGAAATCCGCCAAATCATGTGCAACGGCAAAAATCCTGCCCAAGCCTGCGCCAAACAGCCGAACAAACCGGCACGGAAAAAATAATGCCGCTTGAGGTCGTCTGAAAACGAGCGAAGCAAGTTTCGCCAAAACGAGCGAAGCGAGTTTCGCTAAAACCATCAAACCCGAAAGAAACCCATGGAAAAAAAATTCTTAGACATCCTCGTCTGCCCCGTTACCAAAGGCAGACTGGAATATCATCAGGACAAACAGGAATTGTGGAGCCGTCAGGCGAAGCTGGCTTATCCGATTAAAGACGGCATTCCCTACATGCTGGAAAACGAAGCGCGCCTGTTGAGCGAAGAGGAACTCAAAGCATGACCGAATTCGTCGTATTGATTCCGGCGCGGCTGGATTCATCGCGCCTGCCCGGAAAAGCCTTGGCGGACATCCACGGCAAACCGATGGTCGTGTGCGTTGCCGAACAGGCGGCAAAAAGCAAAGCGGCGCGCGTCGTCGTTGCCACCGATCATCCCGATATTCAGACGGCCTGTCAGGCGCACGGCGTCGAAGTCGTCATGACTTCAAACCGGCACGAAAGCGGCACGACGCGCCTTGCCGAAGCCGCCGCCGCGCTGAAGCTGCCGCAGCATCTGGTGGTCGTCAACGTACAGGGCGACGAGCCGCTGATTGCCCCCGAACTCATCGACCGCACCGCCGAAGTCTTGGTGGAAAACAACGTGCAGATGGCGACCGCGGCGCACGAATTGCACGATTTCGACGAATTTATGAATCCCAACGTCGTCAAAGTCGTCCTCGACAAAAACCGCAACGCCATCTACTTCAGCCGCGCCCCGATTCCCTATCCGCGCGATGCCATGCGCGCCGAAAAACGCGAATTGCCCGCCGAAACCGCCGTCCTGCGCCATATCGGCATCTACGCCTACCGCGCCGGTTTCCTGCAACGCTACGCCGAAATGAGCGTTTCGCCGCTGGAAACCATCGAATCTTTGGAACAACTGCGCGTCCTGTGGCACGGCTACCCGATTGCCGTCGAAACCGCCAAACAAGCCCCTGCCGCCGGCGTAGATACGCAAGAGGATTTGGACAGGGTCAGGGCTGCGTTCGAGGTCGTCTGAAATTGGGCGAAGCGGGTTTCGCCAAAACGAACAAAGCGGGTTTCGCCAAAATCTGAAATCAGTCGGTTTCGGCATTAAGTTTCGCGAACCAAGCCCGCGCTGCGGGCTGTTGAATTTGCCATCATCAGGAATTGCTATGAAACGCAGCATATTGATATTTTTATCCTGCATCGCCCTGCCTGCTTACGCCGCCGGTTTTTCCGCGCACGTTCCAAAAGGTTGGAAAATCATCAAAAGCGTGGAGGGGGATTTAAACGGCGATAATCAAGCCGATGCCGTTTTGGTGCTGCAAAAGCAAGACAAGGCAAACATCATCCCAAACGACTCTATGGGACTACCTGATTTGGATACCAACCCGAGGATGTTGAAAGTATTGTTTAAGCAGGCAGACGGTTACAAGACGGCTGTCGAAAACACAACGTTGATTCCGCCTGAAAGCGATAAAGATAATGGCTGTCTTGATGACCCGTTTTCTGATGTATCCATCGATAAAGGTCGTCTGAAAGTGAGTTTGCAGTGGTTTTACAGTTGCGGAAGCTGGTGGATGGGTGACAGTGACTACCTATTCCGTTACCAAAACGACCGCTTTCTTCTGATTGGGTATACCAATTCCCAACATAACAGAGCTTCAGGCGAAATTGAGGAGTACAGCGACAATTATCTGACTGGAAAGCGGAAAAGAACGACTGGCGGCAATGTGTTCGATTCTTCAAAAGACCGTCCGAAAGTCAAATGGGAAAGATTTAAAAAGAAACCTTATTATTTGGACGAGCCTTATCGCCATCCTAGAGTAGAGAGATAGGTCGTCTGAAAATGATGAGCCGTAAAAAGCTGTTTTCAGTAAACACCAAATCCGATCATCCGTTTTACCCAAACACCAACAGAAAGCCCTTTTATGACCGATTTACGCCATTTGAGCCGCGAAGAGCAAAAACTGCTTGCCGATGTTGCCCTGCTGGTTCAAAACGACGACCAAGAGTTTAACTATGAAATGTTGAAAGCCGCCGCGCCGGACGAAGCCAGCGGCGAGTTTTGGTTCCGTATGGCGGAAACGCTCAGTACGCTGCCGCCCAACCGTTCGCTGGATTTGCGCCTGAACGGCGGCAGGCTGACGGTTGCCGTGTCGATTTTGTCGGTATTGCTGCAAGACAGCCCTGAAATTCCGCAGCTTTGGGCGCAAAAGGTGATTGCGCTCAACTACTTGGCACACGGGCATCAGACCCGCGCGCGCGGTTTGGCGCAGCAGGCGGACAAGGCGGCGGAAGCCAATGAGGAAGAATATTTGGCGAAGACTTTATCGCAAAACCTGCTTTCCACTTTGAAAGACGCATTGGAGCGGTTTCCCGAAGACACATGGTTTGCCGAAATGCGCGATGACGCATGGAAACATTTCGGCGCAGAACAGGCCGTCTGAAGTTTTGAACGATAAACGCAAGCCGTGTAAAATCATTTGAATCACGTTTCAAATCCATACTACTTAACAAGAAGGAACACCCATGAAAGTATTATTGTTAGGCGCGCCGGGTGCGGGTAAAGGCACTCAGGCACAATTCATCACCGCTGCGTTCGGCATTCCGCAAATTTCCACCGGCGACATGCTCCGCGCTGCGATTAAAGCAGGCACGCCGCTGGGTTTGGAAGCGAAAAAAATCATTGACGAAGGCGGCTTGGTGCGCGACGACATCATCATCGGCATGGTGAAAGAACGCATCGCGCAAGACGACTGCAAAAACGGTTTCCTGTTTGACGGTTTCCCGCGCACGCTGGCACAAGCCGAAGCGATGGTTGAAGCGGGCGTGGATTTGGACGCCGTGGTTGAAATCGACGTACCCGACAGCGTGATTGTCGACCGCATGAGCGGCCGCCGCGTTCACCTGGCTTCCGGCCGCACCTACCACGTTACCTACAATCCGCCCAAAGTCGAAGGCAAAGACGACGTAACCGGCGAAGATTTGATTCAGCGCGACGACGACAAAGAAGAAACCGTCAAAAAACGCCTTGCCGTATACCACGAGCAAACCGAAGTGCTGGTCGATTTTTACAGCAAACTGGAAGGCGAACACGCGCCGAAATACATCAAGGTTGACGGCACTCAGCCGGTAGAAGCCGTGAAAGCCGAAGTATTGGGCGCATTGGGCAAATAAATCGAAAAGGTCGTCTGAAAACAGGAAATCAGGTTTTCAGACGACCTGTTTTTGATAAACAGCGTGTTGCAACCGAAAAATAATCATTCGGCGTCATTCCCGCGCAGGCGGGAATCCATTTCTGAATTTGGGCAATCGCTGTTTAAATCTAATGAACTGAGTTTTATCAATGGATTCCCGCCTGCGCGGAAATGACGGCTGATGTACCGGTTCAAATTTATCCGAAACAGTTTGTCGGGGGCTTGAGTCCGCGTAGGTCGGACATCAATGCCCGACCTACGGTTTGAATTTACGTTGTACTGCGAAAAAGACGATAAAGGTCGTCTGAAAACCCGAAACGAAAACACCATGAATCCTTTAATCACCGACTTCCAAACTCCGCAACAACGCACCCCTGTCATCGTTGCCCTTGATTTTGCCAACGAAAAAGACACGCTCGGATTCGTCCGCAACCTTGATCCGACCTTG
Source organism: uncultured Neisseria sp. (assembly GCA_963533245.1). Taxonomy (GTDB): domain Bacteria; phylum Pseudomonadota; class Gammaproteobacteria; order Burkholderiales; family Neisseriaceae; genus Neisseria. Next base: position 24,337 of record CAUSOO010000023.1, on the reverse strand, counting down.
TGCCAAATCAAAATCGGCAAAGAGCTGTTTACCGCTACGGGGCGCAGTTTGGCGGAAAGCCTGATTCATCAGGGTTTCAAACTCTTTCTCGATTTGAAATACCACGACATTCCCCACACCGTCGCGCAAGCCTGCAAAGTCGCCGCCGACATGGGCGTGTGGATGGTCGATATGCACGCATCGGGCGGGCGCCGCATGATGGAAGCCGCCGCCGAAGCCGTTGCCGGATACGGCACGAAGCCGCTCTTAATCGGCGTAACCGTGTTGACCAGCATGGAACAAAGCGATTTGGCGGAAATCGGTTTGAACATCGCCCCTGAAGAACAAGTCATCCGCTTGGCAAAACTGGCGCAAAGTTCGGGCTTGGACGGCGTGGTCTGCTCCGCCCAAGAAGCCGCGCCGCTGCGCCGCGAATTGGGGCAGGATTTTGTCTTGGTAACGCCCGGCATCCGCTTGGACGTTGCCGGCAACAACGACGACCAACGCCGCATCATGACGCCCGCCGAGGCATTGACGGCAGGTTCGACTTATCTGGTGATGGGCCGCCCCATTACCCAAGCCGCCGATCCGGTAGCCGTATTGCGCGAAGTGAACCGCGTGGCGAACGCTTAAGGTCGTCTGAAATATGAGAGCCATCGTCATCGGGGCAACCGGCGCAACAGGCAAATCCCTGTTGCCCTTGCTGACAGCACATTCGGAAATCGAGCATATAGATTGCTTCGGACGCAGAAATCCCGATTTTTCCCATCCCAAGCTGTACGCTCATCAGATTGATTTTGCCCGGATTGAAACATGGCGTGATGAAGTGCAGGGAGATGTGTTGTTTGCCTGCTTGGGCACGACTTTGAAAGCGGCAGGCAGCAAAGAGGCGCAATGGGCTGTCGATTACAAAGCGAATCTTGAGTTTGCCAAAGCCGCACGAGAAAACGGCGTGAATACCTTGGTTTTGGTTTCTGCTTCCGGCGCTAATGCCGCTTCACGCCTGTTTTATCAAAGGATGAAAGGCGAATTGGAGCAGGCATTAATTGCTTTGAACTTTCCGCGCCTTATCATTTTCCGTCCGCCATTGCTGATTCGTCCGAATAGCGACCGCTTGGGCGAAAAAATCGCCAAACGGATTTTGTACGGACTCAACCGCATCGGCCTGCTGAAAAACCAACGCCCGCTTGCCGTTGAAGCATTGGCGCAAGCCATGTTGAAGGCAGCTTTGAGGTCGTCTGAACATTCAGTGCAGGTGTATGAACCTCAGGACATTTTCAGACTTTCGGACGGATAATCCGAATACGCAGTTTTGCAGAAAATTTTAACAACGGAGCCAGTATGGTTACCAAGTTCCAACAAGAAACCCTCAAATCCCGTTTCGCGCAAGCCAAAGTCCTTGTTGTCGGCGACGTGATGCTCGACCGCTATTGGTTTGGCGATGTGTCCCGTATTTCGCCCGAAGCGCCCGTGCCGGTGGCGAAAATCGGACGTATCGACCAACGCGCGGGCGGTGCGGCGAACGTTGCGCGCAACATCGCTTCGTTGGGCGGTAAAGCAGGGCTGTTGTCCGTAACCGGCGACGACGAAGCCGCCGACGCGCTCGACGCGCTGATGGCGCAAGACGGTGTCGCCTCCTATCTGATGCGCGACAAACAAATCGCCACTACCGTCAAACTGCGTGTCGTCGCCCGCAACCAGCAGCTTATCCGCCTTGATTTTGAAGAACATCCCAACCGCGAAGTGTTGGAGCAAATCAAGCAGAAATACCGCGAAGTATTGCCCGAATACGACGCAATCATTTTTTCAGACTACGGCAAAGGCGGCCTGTCGCACATCTCCGATATGATAGATTGGGCAAAACACGCAGGTAAAACCGTATTAATCGACCCTAAAGGCGACGATTACGAAAAATACGCCGGCGCCACGCTGATTACGCCCAACCGCGCTGAATTGAAAGAAGTGGTCGGCAGTTGGAAAAACGAAAGCGAGCTGACCGAAAAAGCGCAAAACCTGCGCCGCCACCTCGACCTGACCGCCGTTTTACTGACCCGAAGCGAAGAGGGCATGACCCTGTTCAGCGAAGGCGAACCCATTTACCAGCCCACCCGCGCCCAAGAAGTTTACGACGTATCCGGTGCAGGCGACACCGTCATTGCCGGAGTGGGTTTGGGGCTGGCGGCAGGCTACACCATGCCCGAAGCCATGCACCTCGCCAATACCGCCGCAGGCTTCGTCGTCGCCAAACTCGGTACGGCGGTTTGCTCGTTTGCAGAGTTGAACAAAGCATTGGAAGAGCAGTAATTCCTTTTTCAGACGACCCCGTCTTTCCAAGGCCGTCTGAAACGAGTGCAACGAGTTTCGCTAAAACCAAAAAACAAAGGAAACCCAATATGACCATCATCGTAACAGGCGCGGCCGGCTTCATCGGCAGCAACATCGTCAAAGCCCTCAACCAACGCGGCATTACCGACATCGTCGCCGTCGACAACCTGACCCGTGGCGAAAAATTCAAAAACCTTGCCGAGTGCGAAATCGCCCACTACCTCGACAAACACGAATTCATCCGTCAAGTGCGCGGCCATCTTCTGCCCTACGAAAACATCGAAGCCGTCTTCCACCAAGGCGCGTGTTCCGACACCATGAACCACGACGGCCTCTACATGATGGACAACAACTACCAGTACACGCTCGACCTCTTGGACTGGTGTCAGGACGAACGCATCCCCTTCCTCTACGCCTCCAGCGCCGCCGTCTACGGCAAAGGCGAAATCTTCCGCGAAGAGCGCGAACTTGAAAAACCGCTCAATGTGTACGGCTACTCCAAATTCCTGTTTGACCAAGTATTGCGCCGCCGCATGAAAGAAGGCTTGACCGCCCAAGTCGTCGGCTTCCGCTACTTCAACGTGTACGGACAACACGAACAACACAAAGGCCGCATGGCATCCGTCGCCTTCCACCATTTCAACCAATACCGCGAACACGGTTACGTCAACCTGTTCGGAGCCAACGACGGCTACGGCAACGGCGAACAAACCCGCGACTTCGTCAGCGTCGAAGACGTCGCCAAAGTCAACCTCTACTTCTTCGACCACCCCGAACTCTCCGGCATCTACAACCTCGGCACCGGCCGCAGCCAACAGTTCAACGAACTCGCCGCCGCCACCGTCAACGCCTGCCGAGCCGCCGAAGGCAAACCTGAATTGAGCTTAAAAGAGCTGATAGAAGAAGAACTTATCCGCTACATCTCCTTCCCCGACGCGCTCAAAGGCAAATACCAAAGCTTCACCCAAGCCGACATTACCAAACTGCGCGAAGCCGGATACAAGGAAGAATTTTTGGATGTCAAAGCAGGCGTCGGGCGCTACGTCAAATGGATGCTGGAAAATTTGGCTTAATTTGAAATGCATATGAAAAGGTCGTCTGAAAACTCAGATTTGAGTTTTTCAGACGACCTTTCCCATACAAACCTCGTCTGAAACCCCTTATAATCCAACCTTTCTCTATTCTTCCCGCTCCCGATGTCCGAACTCTTCGCGCCCTCCTCCATTTCCGTATCCGAACTCAATGCCCTTGCCAAAGCCTTACTGGAAGATCATCTTGCCGGTTTGTGGATTGCGGGCGAAGTGTCCAATCTGACCCGTGCCGCCAGCGGGCATTATTATTTCTCACTCAAAGACAGCCGCGCTCAGGTGCGTTGCGCCATGTTCAAGGGGGCTGCGGCGCGTTTGGCGAAACCTTTGAAAGAAGGTGACCATATCGAAGTGGCGGGCAAAATCAGTATTTACGAGGCGCGGGGGGAATTTCAGATTACCGTGAATGAAGTGCGGCTCAAAGGCTTGGGACAGCTTTACGAAGCCTACGAGCGGCTGAAGGCGCAGTTGCAGGCGGAAGGCGCGTTTGCGGCGGAACGCAAGAAACCTTTACCCGCCCGCCCACAATGTATCGGCATCGTAACCAGTCTAGCAGCGGCGGCTTTGCGCGATGTCGTTACCACCTTGAAACGCCGTGCGCCCGAAATTCCCGTCATCGTTTATCCGACCGCCGTTCAAGGCGCGGGCAGCGAGTTTCAGATTGCCCAAGCGATTAAAACCGCATCGCAACGCGCCGAATGCGATGTGTTGATTGTCTGTCGTGGCGGCGGCAGCATTGAAGACTTGTGGGCGTTTAATGAAGAGCCTGTTGTGCGCGCCATCGAAGCCTGCGCAATTCCTGTCGTCAGCGGCGTAGGACACGAAACCGATTTCACGCTCGCCGATTTTGTCGCCGACGTACGCGCGCCCACGCCGACCGGCGCGGCGGAACTGGTCAGCCCCAACCGCCAAGAATCGTTACACCGTCTCGCCCAAGCCAAAGGTCGTCTGAAAACCGTTTTGGAACAACGCTATTTCGATGCCAGCCAAAAGCTTGACTGGCTCGCGCGGCAAATCCGCCACCCACGCCAAAAACTCGGCGAACAGCGCACCTACATCCGCAAACTGGCGCAAACCCTGTCCTACTCAATGACGCAAAATGTCCGCGCCCACACCGCCCGTTTCGAACGCCAAACCCAAGCCCTGAAACATTGCCGCCCCGATATTTCCGTTTACCGGCAAGACATCGACCGCTTTCAGACGACCTTGTCGCACTCTTTCCGCCAACTGCTCACCCACCGCCGCCAAAGCCTGACTGCCCAAACCGCCCTGCTCGAAGCCGTATCGCCGCAGCAGATTCTGGAGCGCGGCTTCTCCGTCGTCAAAAACACACGCGGACAAGTCATCCGTAACGCTGATGTTTTAAAGCAAGGGCAAAAACTGCACATCACTTTTGCCGACGGCGAAACCGACGTGCGCGTGACCAAAGAGCAGGCGCAGCGGGAATTGTTTGATTAACCGTCGGCTTGGATGAAGAAGGTCGTCTGAAAACGAGCGTGGCAAGTTTTCAGACGACCTTTTGATTTTGATGGAAGGCAAGAAACAGGACTATCGTAAACTCAGATATAGTGGATTAACTCGAAACTGATCCCAAACAAAAAGTCGTCTGAAAATATTCAGACGACCTTTTGAGTTCAAACGATGAACGATTAGTGTTGATGCGCGCCACCGTGGTCATGACCATAACCGTGATCCATGCCGGATTGCGGCGCGGTTTTCACTTCCAGTTGTACAGTTTGAGGTTTGGCATTTTTGAATTTCAGGGTAACCGGTACTTTTTCGCCTTCTTTCAGCGGTTTTTTCAGACCCATGAACATAACGTGGTAGCTGCCCGGTTTCAACTCGGTTACGCCTTTTGCCGCCAGAGGAACACCACCTTTGACTTCGCGCATGCGCATCACGCCGTTGTCGTTGACATGAGTATGCACTTCAACACGGTCGGCTACCGGGCTGCTGCCGCCGACCAAGAAGTCTTGTTTGGCTTCATCGTTGTGGATCTTCATGAACGCGCCGCCCATTTTCATACCTTCGACGGTGGCACGCGCCCAACCGTCTTCAACGTGAACACCGGCTGCGGAAGCGGTGGATACCAAACCTGCTGCGATCAGGGTTGCCAATAATTTTTTCATGTATTGCTCCTTTATGATGAAATGGGTGGTTTTGTTGCGGCAAAAGCTTTCCGCGCGACATTGCATGTCGGTAATACTGTTCTCATCCTACATGCAATGGTCGTCTGAATGCTTTGACTCAGATTAAACAAAATGATTCAAATTAATTCATGAGAATTAATACTTAGTAAGTATAAATCATCTCAGAGTAAATTTAAACATACCCGCGCCATAATGCGATCGCCCACACGATACCCAACATCGTCAAAGCGAGCAATTGCGCAGCGGAGCCGGCATCTTTGGCGCGTTTTGCCAATTCGTGTTTTTCGGTGGAAGTGTGGTCGACGGCGGCTTCGACGGCGGTGTTGAACAATTCGGTAATCAGCGAAACAAACGACGCAATAATCAGCAGCATTTTGGTCGCGGAGTCGAAATTGAGGATGAAGGTCAAGACAATCAAAATCAGGTTTAGCCACAATACTTGGCGGAACGCGCTTTCATAGCGGTAGGCGGCGGCAAGCCCGTCTTTGGAATAGCCGAATGCGTTGATGATGCGTTTGATGCCGCTTTTACCTTTTTTATCGGCAGCGTAAGAAGATGGTTTCATAAGTAATGTTTGTATCAATATTTATATTTGTAAAAAAGGGTCGTCTGAAAACGAGCGAAGCGAGTTTCGCCAAAACGAGTGAAGCGAGTTTCGCTAAAACGAGCAAAGCGGGTTTTACTAAAACGGATTCGGGTTTCAGACGACCTTTCGGGATTATTGTTTGGACCAAGCTTCGACAGCGTCGGCAAACATCGCGGCGACGTCGAAGTTTTTTTGTTTCATGATTTCTTGGAAACCGGTCGGACTGGTAACATTGACTTCGGTCAGGTTACTGCCGATGACGTCCAAACCTGCCAGCAAGATGCCGCGGCGTTTGAGTTCGGGGGCGAGGGTTTCGGCGATTTCTCGGTCGCGTTCGCTCAATTCCTGCGCCACGCCGCGCCCGCCTGCCGCCAGATTGCCGCGTGTTTCGCCGTTTTGCGGAATACGCGCCAAAGCATAGGGGACGACTTCGCCGCCGATAATCAGGATGCGTTTGTCGCCGTGGACGATTTCAGGGATGTAGAGTTGCGCCATGATGGTGCGGGAATCAAGCTGCATCAGGGTTTCGAGGATGCTGCCGATGTTGGGGTCTTTTTCGGTCAGGCGGAAAATGCCCATGCCGCCCATGCCGTCCAGCGGTTTGATGATGATGTCGCCGTGTTCTTTCAAAAATGCGCGGACATCGGCGGAACGGGTCGTAACCAGCGTAGGCGCGGTGAACTGGCTGAAATTCAAAATCGCCAGTTTTTCATTGAAGTCGCGCATCGCCTGCCCGCTGTTAAAGACCTTCGCGCCCTGCTGTTCCGCCAGCGTCAGGAATTGGGTGGCGTAGAGGTATTGCATATCGAACGGCGGGTCGGTGCGCATAATGACGGCATCGAAGTCTTTCAAGGTCGTCTGAACTTTGTCTGCCGCTTTAAACCACTCATGGTCATCGTCACTTTTTGCACCGAGAAACTCAAACGGCGCAGCCTGAGCCGTCACCAATCCTTGCTGTACGGACAATTCGCCGCTCAAGGTATGGAAAAGCTGCCAGCCGCGTTTTGCCATTTCGCGCATCATGGCGTAGGTGGTGTCTTTGTAGATTTTGAAACTTGCCATCGGATCGGCAATAAACAGGACTTTCATGGGAACTTCCTTATAAACAAACGACGTAATCATACCTTGTATTGAGGTCGTCTGAAAGGGCGCGGGCAGTTTGGCAAAGAGGTCGTCTGAAAAGCGGTTTGTGGATTGTGTTACACACAAACTGCCTTTTCAGACGACCTCTTCGATTCTGCGTTTAAGCGGCGGCAAGGCTGATTAACTCTGCCGCATGGCTGCGGGTCGTGTCGGTAATGATTTCGCCGCCAAGCATACGGGCGATTTCTTCGATACGCTGCTGATGGTCCAACACGCTGATTTCGCTGACGGTTTGTTCGCCTTCGCTGTGTTTGCGCACCTGCCAATGGTTTTCACCGCAGGAAGCGACTTGCGGAAGGTGGGTCACGGCGAGCACCTGATGTTTTTTACCCAAAGCACGCAGGGCCTTGCCGACCATTTCAGCCACACCGCCGCCGATACCAGTATCGACTTCGTCAAAAATCAGCGTGGGGACTTGCGTGTATTGGCTGGTAACCACCTGCAAGGCAAGGCTGATGCGGGCAAGTTCGCCGCCGGACGCGACTTTGTTCAGCGGACGGGACGGATTGCCTTTGTTGGCGGCGACTTGGAACTGTACCTGCTCCAAACCGTGCGCCGTGGGGGAAGACGGCAGCAGAACGATGTCGAAACGCGCGCCTTTCATGGCGAGATGCTGCATATGTCCGGTCGTTTCCTCGCCCAACCTGCCCGCCGCCTGATGGCGCATGGCGGAAAGAACATGGGCGGCTTCCTGATATTCGACAAGGTTGCGGGCAACGGTTTGCGTCAACGCTTCCAAATCGGCAGCGGCTTGCAGGCTTTGCAGGCGCTCGTCGATTTCAGCCAGCTTTTGCGGCAAGGCTTCAGGCTCGATGCGGTATTTCCGCGCCATCCCCATCAGCTCACCCATGCGCTGTTCCTGCGCCGCCAACTCATTGGGATCGATATCGCTGCGGCCTGCGACGTCGCGCATATTGGCACTGATTTCGCCCAATTCGGCTTCAATGCTCGCCAGCATATTCAGGCTCTCGGCGAAGCGCGGCTCAATGTTTTGCAGATTGGTCAATAATTTTTGGCATTGATAAATTTGACGCTGGATGCCGTTGTCGCCGTCTATGTAGTCACCGACTTCTTCGGCGGCTTGCAGCAATTCGGCGGAATGGGCAAGGCTGTCGTGGCTTTGGCTGAGGGCTTCCCATTCGCCTTGTTTAACGTCCAACTGGTTCAATTCGTTGAACTGCCATTCCAAACGCTCACGCTCGATAATGATGGTCTCGGCGTGTTCCTGCGCCTCTTGGAGGGCTTTTTTAGCGTTGACCCAGTTTTGATAAAGCTGTCTGACGGTTTCCGCCTGCTCTTTGCTGCCCGCAAATGCGTCCAACAATTCGCGCTGGGCGGATTCTTGATTGAGGGAATGGTGGGCGTTTTGCCCGTGAATGTCGATAAGCTGCCCGCCGACGGCTTTGAGCTGCGCCAGCGTGGCTGCCTGATTGTTGATAAAGCTGCGGCTTTTCCCTTTGGCATCGATGATGCGGCGGATACTGAGTTCTTCCGCGTCTTCGTCCAAAAAACCCTGCTCCTGCAATTGGGCTTTGAGATCGGGCAAAAGGCTGATGTCGAACAATGCCGACAACTGCGCTTCCTTCGCGCCGCTGCGGACTTGGCTGTAATCAGCCTTATCGCCCAACAGAAGCCCGATTGCGTCCAACGTAATCGATTTGCCCGCGCCTGTTTCGCCGGTCAAGACGGTAAAACCGCTTTGGAAATCCAGATTGAGGTTTTCAACAATGACAAAATCGCGCAGGGAAAGTGCCAACAGCATGGTAGTATTCCTTAGTAAATCGACCGCACATCGGCGGCTAACTTTAGATATGCTGATTATAACTAAGATTTTTTATAGTTTGAATAAGGTTTTCTTTATCTTATATCTAACAAACTGAATACAATGATATTATTTTTGAAAAAAGGTCGTCTGAAAACCTATAGTGGATTAAATTTAAATCAGGACAAGGCGACGAAGCCGCAGACAGTACAGATAGTACGGCAAGGCGAGGCAACGCCGTACTGGTTTAAAGTTAATCCACTATATTTCCAGTTTTCAGACGACCTTTGCCAATCCTGCCTGATTTAATTAATCAGCCGCTCCGGCGTTTCTTCCTGCTCCTCTTCTTCGCCTGTCGGCGGCGTTTCGACCAAATCAGGCAAAACCAATTCGCCCAATTCCGTCAGCGGCGGCAAATCTTCCAAACTGTCCAAGCGCAAATCGCTCAAAAACGTCGGCGTCGTCGCCCACAATGCAGGCCGACCGACGGAATCACGATACCCGATTACTTCAATCCAGCCCCTGTCCTGCAAGGTCTGCATCACGTTCTGCGACACCGCCACGCCGCGTATGCCCTCAATGTCGCCGCGCGTCACCGGCTGCTGGTAGGCAATAATCGCCAGCGTTTCCATCACGGCGCGGGAATAGCGCGGCGCACGCTGTTCCTGAAGGCTGCCCAGCCGCTCGAATGCCGCCTGCGCAATTTGAAACCGCCAGCCCTCGTGCGTATGCACCAGTTGCAACGCCCTGCCCTGCCAACGCGTTTTCAACTGCGCCAACACGTCGATTAATTTGTCCTGCGACAGCGGCGGCACACACAATTCGCGCATAGATTTTTCGTTTAAGGGTTCGGTTTGGGTCAAAAGCGCGGCTTCGATGAGCGCGTCGGGAGGGAGTTTTTCGTTCATAACGTTAAAATTTAATTGTTTTGATGTTTTCAGACGACCTTAGACAAGGACTCTTTTCAGTTTTATATGTTGGTTTTAAATTTTACAAGCAGGCCGTCTGAAAAATTTATTCTGAGGTTTCAGACGACCTGTTTGAGGATAGTGAAACCTCTTTTGGCATTCCACCATACCGCCTTACTCCTCCGCAGGCTTCTGCCCTTTGCGTTCTGCTTTTCTGGCTTCACGCACGGCTTTGAGTTCGGCTTCTTTTTGGCGGGCTTTTTTGAGCCATGTTTCCCATTGGTTCGGCGTTTCGAGGGTGATTCTGCCGATTTTGCCTTCGCGGAAGTCGGTGAGGATGTTTTCAGCGGCTTTTTGGTAGTTGACCCGTCCGCCGCTGAGGACTGCGCCGCGTTTTTTGGCTATCCATTCGAGCCATGAGTTGTCGTCCCAGTGGCTGCTGGGGTCTTTGTCGGCTTGGTAGCGTTCTTGCAGCATGGGGAGGTAGTGGCGGCGGAGGTAGTCTAAAAGCTCAAGGGCGACTTCTTCTTCGTCCAGCGCGTTGCGTCCGACTGCGCCGCCGGCGGCGAGGTTGTAGCCTCCTTCTTCGACGATGATTTTCGGCCACAGCATTCCGGGGGTGTCGTAGAGCCAGAAGTCGTCGGCGAGGAAAAGGCGTTGTTCGGCTTTGGTGATGCCGGGTTCGTTGCCGGTTTTGGCGGATTTTTTGCCTATCATGCCGTTGATGAGGGTAGATTTGCCGACGTTGGGGATGCCGCAGATGAGGACGCGCAGGGGTTTTTCTATGCCTTGGCGGTGGGGAATCATGGCGCGGCAGGCTTGGGTGATTTTGCCGTGCACGCCGGTTTCGGAGGAATCGAGGGCGATGGCGCGGGTGTCGGGGCGGCTGTTGTAGTGTTCGAGCCAGATTTTGGTGCGTTCGGGGTCGGCAAGGTCTTGTTTGTTGAGGATTTTGAGTTTGGGCTTGCCTTTGGAAAGCTGGGCTAGCAGGGGGTTTTCGCTGGAGGCGGGCATTCGTGCGTCCAGCATTTCAATCACCATGTCGACGCTTTTGGCGCGCTCGGCGATGGCTTTTTTTGCTTTGTTCATGTGGCCGGGAAACCATTGGATTGCCATGTTTTGTTCTTTCTGTCTGATTTGCGGTGGGGTCGTCTGAAAAGTGGTTCGGCGGTGTTTTCAGACGATCTGAGGTTTGTCCGTTTTCTGTGCAAAGGTCGTCTGAAAGCCTTCGCGGTTTTTCAGACGACCTTTTGGTTTGGGGCGCTCAAGGTTTAGAGGTTGCCGTGTTCGTAGCGGTAGTAGCCGGCTTCGTCCATACATTGTTCAAGGGATTTGGATTCGCGTCCGTGTTTGGCGTCGTGTTGCGCTTGTGATTTGCAGATGTTGATTTGGCGGGAAACGTCGGATTCGCTTGCGCCGGTGCGGTGCCAGCGGTAGGCGGGAACTTCGGTGGCGCAGGCGGCGAGTGTGCAGGCGAGTGCGAGGGTGATGATGGGTTTCATGGTTTTCTCCTTTTATATCGAAAAGGTCGTCTGAAAAGGGGAATCAGCGTCCGGACAGGTTTTGCGCCTGTCTGTGGCGGACCAGCAGTTCGTAATGCCCTTGCAGGCGTTGGGCGAGTTTTTCGACGACATAGACGGAACGGTGCTGCCCGCCGGTACAGCCGATGGCGATGGTCACGTAGCTGCGGCTTTCTTTTTGCAGGCGCGGGAGCCAGTGGTTCATAAAGTGGTCGATGTCGTCCACCATTTCCTGCGCCAGGGGCTGCTGGTCGAGATACGCTTGAATGGGGGCGTCCATGCCGGTATAGGGGCGCAGCTCGGGATCGTAATAGGGATTGGGCAGGCTGCGCATATCGAACATGAAATCGGCGTTGTTCGGTACGCCGTATTTGAAGCCGAAAGACTCGAGGATAACCAAAAGCCCTCTGCGCTCAATGTTGAGCCATTGTTGAACGGCGTAACGCAATTGCTGCGCGTTCATTTTGGATGTATCGATGCAGTAGGCGATGTCTTTGAGCGGGAACAGCCATTCGCGCTCTTTTTGCAGGCTTTCCAGCAGGGTAAGGTTCAGTCCAGACAGCGGATGGCCGCGCCGCGTTTCGGAAAAACGGCGCACCAGCACGCTTTCTTCTGCCTCCACAAACAATACTTCGACCTGATGGCCTTCATCGCGCAGGTATTGGATTTGCTCCTGCGCTTCCTGAATGTTGATGCCGGAGCGGACATCGACGCTCACGCCGAGTTTGGTTTCATCGGCGCGCTCGATATGGTGCAGCACCAGCGAAGGCAGCATTTCCAGCGGCAGGTTGTCCACGCAGAAATAGCCGAGGTCTTCAAGCTGTTTGAGGGCAACGGACTTGCCCGAGCCGGACAATCCGCTAATCAGGACGATTTTCATGGTTTTGTTCGTTTTCTTTGAGTTGTGTTTGATGGCGTTCGAGGAATTCTTTGGTACTGTCTTTGCCGCGCAACTGGAGGATGTAGTTGCGCACCGCCGCTTCAACCAATACGGCAAGGTTGCGGCCCACGGCGACAGGCAGGGTGACGGAACGGACGTTAACGTTGAGGATGGACTCGGTTTCCGTGCGTATGCTCAAGCGGTCGAGCTGCTTCATGTAATCGTCGTCGGCAGCGACCAGGTTGATAATCAATTGGAGGATTTTTTTCGGACGGATGGAGGTTTCGCCGAAAATGTGGCGGATGTTGAGTATGCCCAAACCGCGCACTTCAAGGAAATCACGCAACATCGGCGGGCAGCGGCCTTCGAGCGTTTCGGGGCCGGTACGGAAAAGCTCGACCGCATCATCGGCGATCAGGCTGTGTCCGCGCGAAATCAATTCCAACGCCAATTCGCTTTTACCCAAGCCGGAATGACCGGTAATCAGCACGCCGACTTCAAATACATCGAGGAATACGCCGTGTTTGACGATGGAAGTTGCCAACGTGCGTTGCAGATAAATCCGCAACACGTCCATCAAATACGGGCTTTCGAGCTTGGAAGTCAAGAGCGGGATGTCGTTTTTATGGCAGTAGTCGCGCAATTTGGGCGAAACCGCCAGACCGTTGGCAACGATGACCAGCGACATAGGGATATCGAAGAGTTCGCCGAAATCGTAATTCAATTCGCCCGATTCGAGGCGCTTAAGATATTCGGCTTCGGCAACACCGACGACTTGGATTTGATTGGGATGGATAAAATTCAAATGGCCGACCAACGCCAAAACGGGTTTGTCGGCCTCTACTCCGATGCGGTTGTCCGCACCCGAATTGCCTGCCGCCCAAGCAAGTTGGAGCTTGTGCTGATTGTCGGAAAACAGGCGGCGGACGGATATACTGGGCATTCTTTACTCTTCTGCCAGAAGTTTGCGCACCTCCTCGGCAGAGGTTGCGGACATCAAGGCTTCACGGACGGCTTTTTGCGAGAACCTGCCCGCCAGTTTGGACAAGACTTCCAAATGCTCGCCGGTCGCATTTTCCGGCACCAACAAAGTGAAAATCAGGGATACGGGTTTGCCGTCGGGCGCATCGAAAGCGACCGGTTCTTTCGTGCGGATAAACGCGCCGGTGGCTTTTTTCACGCAGGCATGGCGGCCGTGCGGGATGGCGACGCCCTGTCCCAAGCCGGTCGAACCCAGCTTTTCGCGGGCAAACAGGCAGTCGAAGACATCGCCGTGAGGTAATTCTGCTTCATGTTCAAGCAGCAGGCCCGCTTCTTCAAACAAGCGTTTTTTGCTGCCGACTTCCAAGTCTAAAACGATATGGGACAAAGGCAAAATTTCGCCGATAAGGCTCATAGAAATCTCTTTTGATGTGGCAAAATGAAATGGAATTGTACCGACTGTCTGTACAAACCTCAATCCTGAACACGCAATTTACACTCAGATTGCTAACAAGAAACGCTGCTTCTTTGATATTTCTTAACTCACACACAAGGTCGTCTGAAAACGGCGGCAAGTGTTTTACGGCGGGTTTGGATACCAGACAAAACCCCGCCGCTATTCTCAATCCGTCCTTCCCCAAAAGCAAAACGTCGTCTGAAACCCTTTTCAGACGACGTGTTAACCATTTTATTGCCTTACAACCGCGTGGCAGCCAAAGCCCACAAATAATGCCCCGCCAAACCCAAAAACCACAGCAGGCCGATATAGTTGTTATCCAAAAACACTTTAAAACAAGTCTGGCGGTCGCGCGTTTTGATGGCATGGTATTGACCGATTTGCAGCCACACCACCGCAGGCAGCATGATCCAATACGGCCATGTCGCGCCGATTTTCACGCCCAACACCGCCATCAGCGCGGTAAACCAAAAATGGCAGAGCATAGAAGCGGAAATATCGTGATCGCCGAACGTGATGGCCGAAGTTTTAATCCCGATTTTCAAATCGTCTTCCTTGTCCGACATCGCATAAATCGTGTCGTAGGCAAGCGTCCATAGAGCATTGGCGGTAAACATCAGCCACGCCGTAGAAGGCACGCCGCTGCGGACGGCGGCAAACGCCATCGGAATCCCGAAAGAAAACGCCAGCCCCAAATAAAACTGCGGCAGCGGGAAAAACCGTTTGGTAAAGGGGTAAGTCATCGCCAAAAACAGCGCGGGAACGCTCATCACCCAAGTCAACAGGTTCAGCGGCGTCATGCAGAGGGCGGCAAGCAGGCAGAGGATGACGGTCAGCAGAATCGCTTCCGTTTTGGAAACCAGCCCGCGGGCAAAGGGGCGGTTTTTCGTGCGCTCGACCGAACCGTCAAAATCGCGGTCGGCAAAGTCGTTGATCACGCAGCCTGCGCTGCGCATAAAGAACGTACCGGCGGTAAACGCCCAAAAAATATCCGCTTCCGGAATGCCTTCCGAAGCGACCCATAACGCCCAATAGGTCGGCCAAAGCAGCAGCAACGTGCCGATAGGCTTGTCGATGCGCATCAATTTGCCGTATATGACCATCCGTCCGACGGCATAGCGCGGGAAAAAATGTAGGAGAACACGTCTTATCTTCATGCGAATGTGAAAAATATGTTATTGGTATAATAAATCAATTTGTAATTATTGCTTAGCGTATTATGTTCATTATAAATCAATTTTTAGATTTTACTATTTTATTTAGACCCTTATCCCCAACTTTTACAGAAAGATACAAAAACGGCATATCCGCGCCCTACACAAACTGCGCCAACCCCGCCAAAAAATATTCCGTCAGTTCCAACACCTCGCCATCCCAATCGAAATAAGACCTGCGGGCGGCGACAGGTCGTCTGAAATCATCCTGACCGCCTGCGTTTTCCATCAGGTAAAACTCGAATGCCGAACGCTTCAAGGGCAGCGTGCCGTCAAACAGCCGCTCGCCCAAAGGCTGCGTGCCGCAATCCAACACGCCGCGCCAGGCTTGGGATTGCGGGCTGCACGCGCTGCGCGCCTGTACGACGGGAACGCCGTCCAGATGCAGCAAAACATCGCGGACGAATTGCGGAGCGGCGGTTTCGGCATGGTTTTCGCCAAACGGATTACCCTGCCCGTCCAATTCGCCCATATACAGCACTTTTACCGTAAAGCTGCCGCCCAAGGCGCGTAAGGCGGCGGTCAGCGATTGCGCTTGGCACAGTGCGGCGGCGCGTTCGCCCCAGCCCTGCGGCAGTTCGTCGGGAAGTTTGTCTTGCCAATTCAAAGGGGGATTCATGGGGTTTAGATTGATGTGTTTCATGGCAAAATGAATAAATTTTCAGACGACCTCTAAATTTTAAAAGGTCGTCTGAAAAATCAAATTAATAGCGGTAATCAGGGTGGCGCGAACAGCCTGAATAGCGGATTGTACATTTATTAGAATACTTGGCACATCTAGCAAGAGCTTTGCTTCTCGCACTTTCTACGTAATTATCATTTACAACTGAAAATCCGCTATTTCCTTCTTTATCAGGGCCAACAGCAAAAGCGGCGCAAGTATTACGATATTCACTTATTCGACGACAACCTTTTCCATCACTAGCTATTGGATTTTTACCTCCTCCGTCTTTAATACAAGTTTCTAAAGCTTCTCTATTGGCAGAACGAAAACCTTCAGTGTTGTTCTCAGAATAACCTACTGCTCCATTGACAGGATTAAGATAAACGGCTCCCCAACGGTTCGGCACGTTGTACACTGCACGAGAAGAAGAACTACCACTACTCCAGCCACAAGCACTACCATCAACAGTTTGACAATAACCGTCTGTCGGGTTGCCTCCCAACGGATTGGCAGAAGCAAAACCACTTACTATCAAAAATATGAAAAGAATTTTTTTCATTATGAATCCTTTATTTTATTACAGTACCACTATCATCTTTTTGGGCTTATATCTCGCTATTTCACAAACAGCCCTGCATGATCGTAATCTGCACAATACCCAGTCACGATGGAATATTGCTTGTTTACTGCATAAAATTTTCAGACGACCTCAAATCTTTAAAAGACCTTCTGAAAAATCAAATCAATCAATAACGAAGATAGTCGGGGTGACGGGAACAGCCTGAATAACGGATTGTACATTCATTAGAATATTTACCACATGCGGCAAGTGCTTTTTCTTCTGCCTCTTTCACATAATCAGCATTTTTCATTGCATAACCGCCTGTACCTTCTTGCCCACCCACTGCTGCTGCCGCACAAACATTCCTATATTTAATCATTAAACGACAACCTTTCCCGTCACGGGCAATTGGATTCGCACCACCACCAGCTCTAATACAACTTTCCAATGCCTCTTTATTGGCAGATTGATAACCTTCAGTATTATTTTCAGAATAACCGATAGCTCTATTTGCGGGATTAAAGTAAATCGCTCCCCAACGATTGGGAATATTAATTACCCGTCGTGACGCAGATGAACCATTTGCCCCGCACCCTGCCAAATCAGGACGTTGAATACAGGGATTCATCACCGGATCATTGATGGCATTCAACCCGTCGGCAGAGAGAAACCCACTTAATGCCATAGAAAATACTAAAAATATTCTTTTTACCATCTCATCCTCCATTTCTTACTGCCAAAGACACTGTGTTACTCCCTTTATCCTTAATCCCTAGGCACATTAGCAACAAACCTAAAAAACTTCAGTCCCTTGGAAATACTGCTTGGACAAATCATACAGTAAACACAAGCTGAACCCCAGTTCCATCAGTATCTCCAGCGACAGCACAATTTCGTTCAGCAGCAACTCCTCCACCACTTTTAATCGTTTTCAGACGACCTTTCGTCCGTCTCCACCTTATCCAACTCCATCCACTCCGCATCGGGAAAATCTGTTTTCAGACGACCCTTTAGATACGCCGAGCTGTCTTGGGCGATGTGTTCGTCGCGGCTGTCGTGGATGTGGTTGAAAATCAGGCTGTGCAAGCTGATGCCGTATTGTTTGAGCGCGGCGAAGCTGAGCAGGGTGTGGTTAATGCTGCCGAGCCGCCCGCTGGTAACGAGAATGACGGGATAAGCCTGTTGCTGAATATAATCAATGGTTAACAGGTTTTCCGTCAGCGGAACCATCAATCCGCCCGCGCCTTCGACCAATACGATTTCGTATTGTGCCGCCAGTTGCTGCGTGGCGGTGCGGATTTTGTGCAAGTCCAAAGCCCTGCCGTCCAGACGGGCGGCGAGGTGGGGCGAGGCGGGATAGCTGAAGATTTCGGGCATGGTCAGCCGCTGTTTGTCGGCTTCCTGCATGGGTATGCCCATAATTTTGCGGTGGACGGCGATGTCGTCGGCGATGTTTTGGCAACCGGTTTGCACGGGCTTTTGCGTGATCACGCTTTTGCCCTGCTGCAACAATTGTTTTGCCAACACGCCGGTGGCGACGGTTTTGCCGATGTCCGTGTCTATGCCGCTGACGAAGTAAACGCCTTTCATTTGCTGTGTTCCTTCAAGATTTGTACGGTTTTGTCGGCAAGTTCGGTCAAGAGGTCGTCTGAAATGATGTAAGGCGGCATGAGGTACACCAGCCTGCCGAATGGGCGCACCCAAATGCCCTGCGCCACGCAGTCCGCTTGAAAACGCGCCATATCCACGCCTTTTTCCAGCTCGATCACGCCGATGGCACCCAAAACGCGCACGTCTTTCACGCCGCAAATGTCCCATGCGGTTTTCAGACGACCTTTTAAGATGCTTTCGATGCGGCGGATATTTGCCTGCCAATCTTGGGACAAAAGCAGCTTGACCGAAGCGCAGGCAACGGCACACGCCAGCGGGTTCGCCATAAACGTCGGGCCGTGCATAAACACGCCCGCTTCGCCGCGCGAAATCGTTTCGGTGACTTTTTGCGAAGTGACTGCCGCCGCCAGCGTCATATAGCCGCCGCTCAAGCCCTTGCCGATACACATAATATCCGGCACGACCTCCGCGTGTTCGCAGGCAAACATCTTGCCCGTGCGCCCGAATCCGGTGGCGATTTCGTCAAAAATCAACACGATATCAAATTCGTCGCACAAATCGCGCAATCCGCGAAGATACTGCGGATGATAAAAATACATGCCGCCCGCACCCTGCACGACCGGTTCTAAAATAAAGGCGGCAATATCCGCATGATGCGCTTCAAACAAGGCGCGGACAGGCTGCAAATCTGCCTCGTCCCATTCATCGTCGAAACGGCTTTTCGGATTATCGACAAAATAACGCTGCGGCAGAGCGCTGCCGAAAATATGGTGCATCCCCGTTTCCGGATCGCAGACGGACATCGCGTTCCAAGTATCGCCGTGATACCCGCGCCGCACCGTCGCGATATTCTGCTTCGCGGTCAAACCCCGCGCCTGCTGGTATTGCACCGCCATCTTCAGCGCGACTTCGACCGAAACCGAACCCGAATCCGCATAAAAAATACGGTCCAGACCCTGCGGCAAAATCCCGACCAATAATTTGCCCAGTTCCACCGCCGGCCCGTGCGTCAAACCGCCGAACATCACATGCGACATTTGCTTAATCTGCGCCTCAACCGCCTGATTCAAAACAGGATGATTGTAGCCGTGTATCGCACACCACCAAGACGACATCCCGTCAATCAGCCGCGTACCGTCCGCCAATTCGATATGCACGCCCTCCGCACGGCGCACCGGATAAACAGGCAACGGATCGGTCATGGACGTATAGGGATGGAGCAGATGGGCGCGGTCGAAATCGAGCAGTGAGGAAGTGTGTTCGGGCAACATATTTTCTGAGAAGGGTTTATATCAAATTCCGCTATTTTAACCCACTCTGATTAGATGAAAACCTGAAAAGTCTTTATTGAATAAGGAAAAGGTCGTCTGAAAACCTGTTTTCGGTGATGTGGTTCATATCCGGCATAGCATGCAGAAAAATATCAGGCAGCCTAAAAATAACGCCGTTTGAAAGGCGGACTTTCAAACGGCTTGTTTTGAGAATTTCAAGTGAGATAGCTAATCACGGCGTGAACATGAATACGCCCTATATTCTGTCGATATCCCAAAACCAAAGACATTATAGTGGATTAACTTTAAACCAGTACGGCGTTGCCTCGCCTTGCCGTACTATTTGTACTGTCTGCGGCTTCGTCGCCTTGTCCTGATTTAAATTTAATCCACTATAAAAGACAAATTCAGGTCAATGAAGGCAGATTAATGCAGCGTACCGTTTTGTCCTTCATCAGAGTCGCAGAAATTGCAGTAATGATAGACGTCGACGTCTATTTCCGTACCCGTCAGATAACAAAATTCTATGATTTCCCGACTAAATCCTATATAGGGATTTTGTTCTGCATCCACAACATATTCAGGGACAACTTCCAACCAAAATTTTGCTTGGTATTGCCGACGGAATCGGGCAAGTGCATCAATGTTCCCGTGCAATTGGCGGACAATCCGCAGGCACTGCCCTTCTGCATCATTGACCGGCTGATCTTGGCGGCAGCCATTCCATGCGCTCCAATCAGCCGGCTGTGGTCGTGGCATTCCATTAGCTAAATGCGTCTCTCCACACCGGGTAACAGAAAACGGCTGGATACCGAGCAATTGCGTCAATTCATCGGCGCAATTGTGGTCGGACACCATACGGAAATAGCTGTAACAATTGGGGAGAATCATTATATTTTTTGTTTTCAGACGACCTTCACATCATCCCTACAACTCAATCCCTTTCAGCTTCGCCACAGTATTGATGTCTTTATCGCCGCGGCCGGACAGGTTGACCAGAATCACTTGGTCTTTGCCCATCTTCGGCGCGTTGGCGACTGCCCATGCGAGGGCGTGGCTGGATTCGAGCGCGGGGATGATGCCTTCGAAGCGGCACAATAAATCAAAGGCTTCGAGTGCTTCGTCGTCTTTGGCGACGGTGTATTCGACGCGCTTGATGTCGTTCAGGTGGCTGTGTTCCGGGCCGATGCCGGGATAGTCGAGGCCTGCGGAAACGGAGTGCGTACCCAAGACTTGGCCGTTTTCGTCCTGCATCAGGTAGCTGCGGAAGCCGTGCAATACGCCGATGGGGGCTTTGCTGGTAATCGGTGCGGCGTGGTCGGGAGTGTCTACGCCCAAACCGCCGGCTTCCACGCCGACGAGGCGCACGTTTTCTTCGCCGATATACGGGTGGAACAGGCCGATGGCGTTCGAGCCGCCGCCGACGCAGGCAACGGCGACGTCAGGCTGTCTGCCGATGGCTTCCTGCATCTGCGCTTTGGCTTCGTTGCCGATGACGCATTGGAAATCGCGCACCATTTCGGGATACGGCGCGGGGCCGGCGGCGGTGCCGATGATGTAGAACGTGTCGTCCACGCGGGCGACCCATTCGCGCATGGCTTCGTTCATCGCGTCTTTCAGCGTGCGGCTGCCGCTGTCGACGCTGACCACGTTCGCGCCCAATAATTTCATGCGGAACACGTTGGGCATTTGACGCTGGATGTCGTCCGCACCCATGTACACGTCGCAAGTCATGCCGAAGCGGGCGGCGACGGTGGCGGAGGCCACGCCGTGCTGACCCGCGCCGGTTTCGGCGATGACGCGTTTTTTACCCATGCGGCGGGCGAGCAATGCCTGACCGATGGTGTTGTTGACCTTGTGCGCGCCGGTGTGGTTCAAGTCTTCGCGCTTCAACCAGATTTGCGCGCCGCCCAAATGCTCGGACAATCGCGCGGCATGGTAAACGGGACTGGGGCGGCCGACGTAGTGTTTCAAATCGCGGTGGAACTCTTCCCAAAACGACGGGTCGTTTTTCGCTGCTTGATAGGCATCCGCCAACTCTTGCAAGGCGGGAATCAGAGTTTCGGAGACATAAAGCCCGCCGTGTTCGCCGAAAAAGCCCTTCTCGTCGGGCGCGTGGTAGTTTTTCATCGGATTTCTTCCTTGTCTGTTTTTTCAGACGACCTCGCTTTAAGAAGGTCGTCTGAAAGGGAAAATTGTCGGCAATTATAACTGTTTTTCACACAAACCCGCCATTTCGAAAAACGCCCGATACGCCGCCGCCTTTTTCGCCAAACTCAAAGGATAAGCGCGCGAAGTGGACGGCAGGCGGGTCAAGGTCAAATCCCGTCCGGCAAACGGAAACGGCACGGTTTCGCCCGTTTTCGGCATTTTGATGCCGCCGCCCTGAATATCGAGCAGGACTTCCGTCGCCTTGCCTCCGGTGGTGCAGATATGGCGGCAGTCGGGCATCTGCGCCAACACCGCCGCCAAATCGACGGTTTCGACCACTTGCAAAAACTTGTCCGACGCATTGCCGTGTTCCCGCACCGCCTTTAACACGGTTGGACAGGAAGCAATCCCCCGTTCGCGCAAAAACGCCTTGATTTTCTCCGCATCAAACGCTTTTTCAGACGACCTTTGGAAATGCGCCGCATCATTAAAAAACACCAGCCCGTAGACGCGCCACATATCGTTTTGGAAATTCGGATAATGAAACTGCATCGCGCGTTTGTCTTCCTTGGGCGGAAACGTCCCCATCATCATTACCGTCGCCTGCGGCGGCAGCAAAGCGGGGAAAGGATGGGATTCGATTTCAAGCGGGGCGGACATCATGATTTCCTTGATAAAAAATATTGAACACAAAGCAGCCGGTTGCCGCCTTTTCAGACGACCTGCCGATTAATACTGATAGACAAGTTTTCTCCCCCAACAAGTTTCCGGCTGTTTCACATTATGCTCTTCCACCAACTCATTTTCCGCTTTTGGGCGGGCCGACACCGTCCAGATATCCGGCCGGTCACGATTCCAAGTCAGCAAGGAAACATTGTCAAATACGCAACCCAAAATATCGGTTTGTTTGGGTTCAATCTCTATTTCCACAATATTCTTTTTACCGTCCAGCGTGATCAAGCCTGTAAAAGGCATATTTTCAGGAGCCAACCATGCCAGCCAAACTTTGCCGGATTCAATGTATCTCACTTCATGCAAACCGAGCTTCACATTTTCGCCCAATTGCGGCACCGGCAGCGCGAAAGACTCATCCAACTGGCACCCCGTCAGCCGGTAATCGTCAGGCGAAGACGTTCGCTTATCCTTCGTACCGACATATTTCCACCCAAAATCTTCAGCGTCCACCCGACACAACCAACCTTCCGACCAAACCGGCTTCCGATCGGCTACTTCCGTCGGCTTCAGAAAGACGCCTTCGCCCATATTTTGGTCATAAAACTTCCGTTCCACCACCTTAATCATCACGCCTTTCCATTCGACGGGCTTGGGGAAGACTGCATACTCGTAAGATTCAATATCCTTTTTCCACCGAAAATGCAACTTTGTTCCGGCGGGCAATGGAAAACCATCTACCACCGTATCCTCACGAAGCACATACCCCTCCGGCTTTTGCTGCCCCATCCACACGCTCCACGCCTGTACGCCCAAACAGCACAGCAAAAACACATTGACCCTGACAGCCATTGCTTTAAACAACGGTCTTTCAGCCTTCAACATCATATCGACAAGCATCAAGCCCAGTATGGCGACCACCGTCAGCCAAATAAAGTTATAAAACGGCAGCATTGATTCTTTCTTTGTTCGTTATATTGAAATTTCTCTCGTTATCAAAACCATATTGCTTCAACTTACCTATTATAAATAAAAGGTCGTCTGAAACCCAATTTCAATACAGTAAAAATACTTGAAAAAGGATTCAGATGACCTTTGTCTTGTCCCGCAATAAGTTGATATGGCAATCGCAGCCTGATCGTTATAGTGGATTAAAATTGCAATGATACGGCGTTGCCAACGCCCTTATGTACTACCCGTACACGGCGGGCGTTGCCGCCTTGTCCCATTTTTATTTTAATCCACTATACAAATCCGAGCATAGCCCAACCATTTGAACCGCAAACCACTTTATCACTTCAACACCGCTTTGCTTTGGGTTTAAGCGTACATCCTTGCCGATTGCCGCCGCATCGACTGCACAATACAAAACATCACATCGCCAATATACACCCCCCTTGACTTAAAATTTTTTCAGACGACCTTCTGCCCATACCGCATCAGCGTCATGCCGCCGACCGCCGCCGCGCAACCCGCAACCAGCGAAATATGCAGCGGTTCGCCCAAAACCCACGCCGAAGACAGCATACCGAAAATCGGCACCAACGTAATATACGCCGCCGCGCTGCCTGCGCCCAAAGTCTTCACACCTTCGAAATACCACGCGTAGGCCAATACCGTCGCGCCGATGACCAGCCACGCCAATGCCGTCCAACCGCGTGCATCCATCGCCGCCATTGCATCAAACGGCAGTCCGTCCGTCCACAACGCCACCACCGACAACATCAGCGCGCCGATGAACGACGTTGCCGCCGTTACCGTCAACGCGTCTATCCCGCGCAAAACCGCACGCCCGATTAAGGTATAAGCCGCCCAGCAGACCACGCAGCCGAAAATCAGCCACTCCCCCGCCTTGATGCCGCCCGACAATACCGTCAACGGCTGTCCTTGCGTGACCGCCACAATGGCACCGCTGACCGCCAGCAGCATACCCGCCAAAATCTTCGCATTTAAACGTTCGCCAAAAAGCCAAGCCGCCAGCAGCAGCGTCAGCACGGGATTCACCGCCACAACCACCGCCGCCTTGCCCGCCGGCATCGCCTGCAAACCCAGCATAAAAAACACCGCATAGCCGCACACCCCGACGGAAGCAGCCGCCGTCAAGCCCAGCCATTGCCGCGCCGACAAAGCCGCCAAAGTCGCGAACCTGCTGCGCGCAAACAGCCAACCCAACAACAAAACCGAAGCCAACACAAACCGAACCGCCCCGCCCGTCAGCGGCGGCAGCGACTGCCCCAGCATCCGCCCCATCGGCCAAGACGCACCCCACAATACCGCCATCCCCAGCAGTTTCAAATGTACAGAATAACGTTCCATCTCATTCCTTTATCAACAAAGGTCGTCTGAAAACCAGATTCCAAGTGAACTGGCCCCCAAATCTTGGACACTCATAAAAGCCTATTCAGGCGCTCTG